>DNNJ01000181.1:0-1537 GCA_003487955.1 Clostridiales bacterium
GCATAGTCACCAAAATGAAAAACATCAGTATTTAAACCCTGGCATTTTTTTATAAGCATTGTGATTCCTTCTTCTACGCTTTTCTTAAAGGTCTCTTCCAATAGTGACTGAAGTTCTGGTTGTTCGTAATTTATCATGCTCTGTACGGCAAGTAAATCCGCATCCAGTTGAACCTTGAGCCGAATAACAGGCTTTTTATCTTTAATATCTATATCAATTTGGGGCTTTTTAGAGACTCTAACATCCAAAGGTATAATCAGTTCGGGTTTTTGGGGGTCTTGCATTGTAAAGGAGCCTTGCTTGAACTCGCCTCGTATCATGAGCAAAAACCGGGTCTCATCCCCGTTCAGTTCACCCACCATCTTATCGCCGTTAAATAATGCAGTACCCCATACCTCAATTTTATTTTGGCCGGTTCGCGGAAGCTGGCCTGCAAAATAGTCTCCTCCTGTTTTAAATTTTGTCCCCCAAGGTTCACCGTTCTCAGCAAAACTTTTTGAATCATTTACCGAGGCCATAGCTGCAATGGCCTGACCGTAGGGAGACTTGAGGCCTTCATAGAAGTTCTCAAGTGTAGTGTGTGGGAAAAAACCGATATTTTCACTTGCATGTGTAAGCACTTGAAAACTTTTTGATATAGTCGTCCCAATCACAGGCTTATTCTCCTTTAAAAAATCTATAGCTTTCCCCTTCACAACAAATACATGGGCGCTTCTGCGTATCTCACGGAATCTGCTTAAGGGCGCTATATATTCCCCGATCAGCCCTTCTCTAGCCAGCTCTTCAGAAAACACAATAATCTGCGTGTGTGTGAAATTAAGCTTTCTTGGCAAGGAAGCATTTAACATGTCGATGCCTGTAAAGAACGAGGGCGCGTCAATAGAAGCATAACTGTGCCCACTCTGCTCATCTCCGCCGCTGCCGGATTGTGACTGCCCGCCGCCGCCACTGCCGGATTGTGTCTGTCCTCCGCCTTCTTTCATGGTGGGAAACTGTATCGTTAATCGCCATTTGTCGGATATCCCCTTATCTACTCCTATGGAAACAACATACAGCATATCGTCCATTTCGTGAGCATCATAGCAAGCTGTTAAACTTAGCAGAAAAGTGCCTAAAATCAATATGATGATTACTTTACGCATTCAAATTGCCTCCTTTTTTCCTGATCAATGCTGCAATCAAGGCTATCAAGGGCAATACAAATAGCGGCAATGAACCAAAATTTCTTATCAGCACAACGTACCCCAAAATTATGGATATGATATCCTTGTGCATTAAAGCGGTTGCATAAAGGATAGTACAACTGCCGATTATGATTGGCTTTTTGTCCTGTATTCTAAATGTTTTACAGAATATCCATATGAACGAATAGAAAACCAAGGATGCCGATATAAAACTGCCGATAATCCATACATACAAAAATAATGGCTCAACTCTCTGCACAAACCTTCCATAATCAATAAGTGTTGACATCGCATACATAGGCGCGGTTATTTCTTGGGCTACGTAATACGGAAAAGTCAATGAATAAGAAAGA
>DNNJ01000181.1:1787-2278 GCA_003487955.1 Clostridiales bacterium
ATAAACTTAACACCCTGAAAGGATTTAGCAAATATCGCGAGTATAATCACTTCACCGTAAACAGAACTTCTTACAATACCTTGAAAAGCAATTTTATCTAATCCATATCCAAAGATGGGGAACAAGTTATTAATATTATAATTCTGTATACCCAGAAGCAGTACGACTAAAAAACCGGCTAACAAGGCATATATTAAAAGCTTTGAAAGCCTTGCAATACTCTCTAAGCCCAACAAAGAAAGAGTAAAAATGCAGGCAATAAAAATACCGATAATGAGCCAGTTGGGACTTAGAGGAATAACGTAAACCTTAAGAAATTCCGATAATTCATTTACTCTGGTAACAGAAATAAAAAGCATGTATATTCCTAATATACCCGAAAAGATAAATCCAACAACTCGTCCTAAGGCTATATCAAATATTTCCACGATGTCTTTGCCCGGGAAACGCTTCAATAGTAAATAAATAAAGCAGAAACCTACAAGAGCAAC
>DNNJ01000181.1:2559-2885 GCA_003487955.1 Clostridiales bacterium
AAAAAAACTTTAGAAGTTATTGTTACCGTGATAAGGCATACGGCTTCCTGAACACCGAATTTTCCCTCTTTAATCATTTGCCGTTACCTCTGTTAGCTTGCTGTATCCAGCCCCGCACTGTGCCGCTCGTTCTTTTCCTGTTGTTTGTATTAAGAAAGTCCGGTCTTTCTTTGAGCGTCCAAGGAGGTGCCATGATACCAATATCATGATTTGCTTTCGTTTTAGGTGCAACAGGACTGAAGTATGGCACACCAAAGGATTTCATGGAGCAGGCAAGACCGCCAAAAATGAAAATACCCGCCGCAATACCGTAAAAGCCCGCAATC
>DNNJ01000181.1:3234-6666 GCA_003487955.1 Clostridiales bacterium
GCACAATCCGGTAATTGAGACAACCATAATTAATATAGGGCTCACAATACCTGCGGCAACAGCCGCTGAACCCAGGATAATAGCGCCGATAATGCCTAAGGTTTGGCCAATAGCCCCAGGTAACCGTACACCTGCTTCCCGCATAAGCTCGAAGAATAACTCCATGACCAGAAGTTCCAATATTGTAGGGATGGGGATATTTTCTCTTGCCCTCGAAAGTGAAAATAGAAGTTCGGTGGGAATCATCTCCTGATGATATAAAGTAAGGGCAACGAAAAGCCCGGGTAAAAATGTTGCCAAAAAGGCGGCAACCATCCTAATAAGCCTCAAAAATGTACCAAATTGCCAACGAAGGGTTGTATCCTCAGAGGTGTGGAAAAAACGAAAAAATGTTATCGGGGCTATACTTGCATAAGGTGAGCCATCACAGATAATGGCGACCTTTCCATCTATTAAAAAGGATGCCGTTTTATCGGGTCGCTCGGTGCTTAGTATTTGAGGGAACAGAGAAAAAGGGTGATCCTCAATCAGTTGGTCTAATCCACCATCCCCCGCTATAAAATCAATATTGATGCTGCCAATCCTTCTTTTTACTTCCTGCACAATTTTGGGATTGGTGATACCCTTAATATGCATAATCGCACAGGTTGTATTTTCTGCCTTCCCCATAGGCATCATCTCGGTAACAAGGTCTTTATTTTTAATGATTTTACGTACTAATGTCAAATTTGTGCGCAGATTCTCAGTAAATGCCTCTTGGGGCCCCTTGATTACCGATTCGTCTAACGGCGTGGAAACACTTCTTTTTTCATATCCGCGGCTTTCGATGAGAACACATTCTTGATTACCTTCAACAAAAAGTGCGGTAAGGCCGTTTAGTATCTGCTTGATAATTTCCTCATAATCTGTCTGCCTAATAACCTGGTTAATTGCAAGAAGATTATCTGTGATATAATCAACACTTATTTTCGTGTTTTTGTTGTTTTTTTGCTCTGCCATCAATTGACGCAGAATATAATCGTTTATGGTGTTCTTATCGACCATACCGTCAATATACACAATAAAGGCATTATTTTTCTGCACTACTTTAAATTCCCTGATGACAATATCTTGATTGGTAGAGAAATGAAATTCCTGCTTCATTTTTTGTAAGTTTTTCTTCAGATCTTTAGACACATTATTGCGGTTGTCCTGATTTTGATCCGCTGTAATACCGTTTGTTACTTTTGGAGTATCTTCCTGTTTTTTATTCTTCATTACTCTTTTGAGCGTCTGCATTATATTTTTCGACGGCTGATGAAGGATGTTCTCCTCATTTTCATTGAAGTTTTGGGCGGCCGTTTCTGATGTTTCAGGCGCTTCGCCGTTTTTCATATCCTCTTGCTCGTCCTCAAGCAATTCAAACCGCTCATTATTTTTTGGTTCTTTGTATATAACAATATTTTTTATGACCGAAATAACACTCATCTACCCACCACCTTGGAGTCTTTTTGTTTATTTTCTTCTAAATCGTCATTATTATACTGAAAAGGCGCAAATCCTTTTTATTATTTTAGGCTATCCAGTTAACTCCGCAGCGCCAATTTCGTGAAAAAATGACAGTTCCCATGTTAGACTTGAACCTGTCTGCTCATAAACACTTTTCCATGCAATGCATCATAACATTACGAAAGACTGCACTAAAGGTTTAATCCTTCGATGCAGTCTTCACTTCGAGTCTCCGCTTGAAGAGAGTCGGTCAAAAATTTACTTGTTTTCGTAAATCCCTAAGTTGAACTCCCTTTATGTACGTGCTGTTTTTTATTTGCCCGTATTCTGCCTTCTGCCTACTTTGCTTTGCCCTGGTTGCGGCTAAAAGCCCTGCTGTGTTATAATGATTAGCAGTGAGGAAATAATGTTTAGAGCTAAGCAATAAGGATTACTGAAATCCAATGGCAGGATGATAATAATTTGAAAAGAAAACTTTCAAAAAAATATTTGTTGATATTATTATTCCCTTTTGGATATTTACTTAATATTTTATCCAGAAGAAGCAGTGTTTTAACTGAGCAATATTATTCCAGTGCTATCTATCGGGGAATTTCCTGGTTTATAGGAAATCTTTTTGGCTGGATTCCATTTTCTGTAGCAGAAATTCTGTTGCCCGTTTTAGCTGTAATTGTTCTTTGGGCTTTGATCAAATGGGGAATACGACTGGTAAGAAACAGGAAAGAGCGCTGGATTGTTCTTGGAAACGGTATTTTAAATATTTTGCTGGCAATCAGCCTTGTTTACTTTTCATTCACAGCTCTATGGGGGTTGAACTACAATCGTCAAAGCCTCGGCAGCATTCTGGATATGGATGTACAGGACTCCACTGTTGAAGAATTGGTGATGATGACAGAAGAACTTCTTGAAAGCACCAATGCCTTGCGTGAAAAGGTGGATGAAGATGAACAAGGCGTTATGGTACCCTTTGGCGGTGTAAAGGACTCATTCAAGCGTGCACGGAAAGGTTATCTGGCAACTGCAGAATTCATCCCGGGCTTTGATGCTGTGTATGGCAGACCAAAGCCGCTGTTATTCTCATCTGTCATTGCCTACACCAATATCTGGGGAATTTACATCCCCTTTACTGCAGAGCCCAATGTTAACATGAAAGTTCCTACCCCCATGCTGGGTTCTACCATGATGCATGAACTGGCTCATCAGCTGGGCTTTGCCAGAGAAGATGAAGCCAACTATATTTCTTTTCTAACCTGCAGCCTTCATCCAGATGCAGACTTTCAATACTCCGGGCATTTATCCGCATTGAACTATTCACTCAATGCTGTCTATGGGCAGAATGCGGAAACGTATAAGGATTTGTACAGCAGGCTTTCCGAAGGAGTTAAAAGAGATTATGATGAAAATTCGAAATACCATGAAAAATATGACGGACCTGTCCGTGAGGCTTTCTCCAAATCCAATGATGCATACTTGAAAGCAAACAATCAAGCAGATGGAGAACGGAGCTATGGCAGGATGGTTGATTTACTGCTGGCTCAATACCGTCATGTGCAGCAATGGGAGGACCAAACGAGATGAAATCCATGGAGAAACTTGCAGGGAGAGATTGTGAAGTCCGAATACCTCTGTCGGATAAAAAGCCCTTGAAGGATATTGAAAAAAGTATAATTAAGACATATGGAAAGCAACTGTGGGCAAAATTTAATAAGGCAGTGCGGGATTTCCAATTGGTAGAGGAAGGTGACAAGATAGCGATAGCCATATCAGGCGGGAAAGACAGCCTTATTATGGCAAAGTTGTTTCAAGAAATGCAGAAGCATGGTGTCAGCAATTTTGAGCTGGAGTATATTGCCATGGACCCAGGTTTTAATGAAGCCAATAAAGAGCTGTTGCAAAGCAATTGTGAGTACCTGAATATACCGGTTAAACTTTTTGCTTCCAACC
>DNNJ01000210.1 GCA_003487955.1 Clostridiales bacterium
TATACAATCCGCTCGAACAGATTTTGGAACTGAACAAAGAGAAAACTGCCCTCTACGAACGGATGCTCGAACTGGAGAAAGAAAAGAGTGCTCTTCTGGAGAAATTGTTAGAGGACAGGAAGTAAAAATATCCTGTTTCCTCTTTAAAATGGACAAGGTGACTTCTTTTGCGAAAGGGAAAGAAATATGCTTCCGAGGCTGAATTTCTTTCCACCATTGCCACTATCGAAAAGACTCATAACTTTTTAACAATACCTTTTTTTTATCCAAATAATCGTTATATTTGCGATTCAAAATACTGATACTTATGCTAAACACCTGTTTCCACCAATATTTATTCGAATTCAACAAACTTTCGTAAACAACACATTAGCGAGCATTATAAAAACCAAACTACATGAAATATTTAGCATTAGATGTTGAAACCGCAAATGCAGATTATTCTAGTATCTGTCAAATAGGAATTGCAGAATTTGAAAATGGGAAAGTCATTGAAAAATGGAGCACATTGATAAATCCGGAATCATATTTTGACCCGTTTAATATTTCTATTCACAGTATAAGCGAGTCTGATGTAAAAAACTCTCCGACCTTTGATAAAATCTACGAAGAAATTAAAAACCGACTTGAAGAAAAAATAACTGTTCATCACATGCCATTCGACAGAGTCGCATTAAGCAGAGTGTGTGAAGAATATCAACTGTCGCCAATTAAAACAAAATGGTTGGATTCTGCTAAAGTAACAAGACGAACCTGGGAGCAATTTGCATATAAAGGTTACGGGCTAAAAAACATTGCCGACTTTTTAGAAATTAAATTCGCCCACCACGATGCACTCCAAGATGCCATTGCAGCAGGTTTAATAGTTGCAAATGCGTGCATAATTAAAGAAATGTCTATTGAAGATTGGTTCCAAAGAATTGGAACACCAATAAATCAAAAGGCTTCCAAATCTGACTATTTAGCATCCATCAAACAGGACGGAAATCCTGAAGGTTCTCTTTTCGGTGAAAATTTGGTATTTACAGGTGCATTATCACTACCAAGAAAAGAAGCTGCAGTAATTGCTGCAAAAATTGGGTGTAATGTTTTAGATTCAGTTACTCAAAAAACAACAATATTAGTTGTAGGAACTCAAGATTCAACAAAACTAGCTGGCTATGAGAAAAGTTCGAAGCATAGAAAAGCAGAAGAATTAATTGAAAAAGGGAATCAAATAAAGATATTAACGGAGAAGGATTTCATAAAAATGTGCAATGACGAAGACAAAGAATTGAATCTTGGAATTCCAAAATCTGAGCCGATTGAAAAACATATAAAACAAGCACACCCAAAAAATCAATCCTTAACAATCGAGATAAATCTTACAGAGACTGTAGCAAAGGCTTTTAATGGATTATCAAAAGAACAGAAAGAACTGTTAATTCAAGCAAGCAAAAAGAAACAAGAGTTTCTGGATAGTATTACAGAATTTAGTCATGACGAGAAAAGAATTTTTGCAAATAATTTTCAAACCCAACTGGAAAAGATAGAAACAGCTTTAGACGGTTTTGAGATTGAATCTTACGAAGATGATGACTTAGGAATATTATTCACAATAGAATCTGAGATAGACCAGTTGACAGAAATGAATTTCGATTTAATGAAAAATAAAATCACAATTAGCAAATTTTACGAACAACTTGACAGTTCGGTAGATTTTATTGAATCTGATTTGGAAGAAGATGATTATCCGAATAAGGTAAAAGAGTATGTAAGAACAATAATAAACGAATTAAATAAAGCAAAAGAAAGAATAACAACTCGCCAACATCATGTATAAAACATTTGGGTTTAGGTGGTTATTCAAAGTGTTCTACCACCGCATCGGTGTTTGTTGTTAACGGCAGACAGGAACGAAGCCCGCAATCCCCAACGTTTCATACATGTAACCGTTAGCATTCATGCTGAATGACAACTGAGAATTGAAATTATCAAATACATTAACTTTTAAAATTAAGAATCATGACAAAGAAAGAAGAAAAATTCAAAATTTTGGTTGACCAAAAACCTTTTGAAGTTGAGGAACAATTTATTACTGGTTTGCAAATCAAATCGTTGATTGGTGCTCCAGCAAATTATGGTGTTTGGCTTAAAGTAAATGGACCTAATCCAGACAAAGAGATTGCAGATAATGAACAAGTTGATTTATCACAACCTGGAAGAGACCATTTTTTTACTGGAGCAAAGACAACAACTGAAGGCTAATGTTTCTACCTGAATTTGACAGAGAATATTTGCTTGAAAAGGAGTATGTTTTTGAAGAAAAAACTGATGCTAATCGAAATGGATTGATAATTAGGAATTGGATTCTACCCGTAGGAAAGTATAACTTCGAGAAATCAAATTTGTTGATAATATTGCCAAATGGATATCCTGAAGTTCGACCCGACATGTGGTATTTCAATCCTGCTTTACTATTAGTCCCTTCAAATAGTCTTGCAAAACAAACACAAGCAAATATTAATTTTGAGGGTAAAATATGGCAAAGATGGTCAAGACATTACCCTGCTAATGAATGGAGGTGTGGTATTGATGGAATTCATACATATTTAAAGAAAGTGCAAACAGCTTTAGAAAATGCAACATGAAGTATTCCATTACTATACAAAGTAAACATTTTGAAACGCTTAAAGAAAATCTTATTCGACCTGATAAGAAAGAACGAGTAGCTTTTGTTATTTGCGGTCGTTCAATAATTAAAGATGTTGAGGAAAGGTTTTTAAGTAAAGAAGTTCATTTTATTCCAGAAGATAAACTTATTACTTCTGAATACAATCAAGTAAGTTGGCATAATAAATATTTTATTGATGTTTTAAAAAAAGCAGAAGTTAAAAATCTTGCAATCATTTTGATTCATAATCATCCTGATGGAGTAAATAGATTTTCAGAAATTGATGATGATGTTGAGTATCATCTTTTTAAGTTAGCATTTAATAGAAATGTAGGCGCCAATTCTCACGCTAGTCTAATTCTCTTAACTGAAGGTAATTTTGTTGGTCGAGTATGGAAGCATGATTTATCGACAGAACCAATTTCAATGATTAGAATAATTGGAGACAGAATTAAATTAAATTATCCTAATCAAACAGATGAATATGAGTCTCCAGAGATTTTTAATAGACAGCAATTGGCTTTTGGACGTTCATTAATTCAGGATTTGTCAAATTTAAAAATATCGATAATTGGAGCAGGGGCAACTGGTTCAGCAACTGCTCTTCTATTAACAAGATTAGGTGTTGGAGAATTGTGTATAATAGATAAAGACACAATTGAAGAATCTAACTTAAATCGCTTACATGGTGCAACAATCTTAGATGTCGGCAAATTCAAAGTAGATGTACTTCAAAAATACATTTATAATATTGGCCTTGGCACTAAGGTGAATGTAGTTAAAGAATGGGTCTCAAATCAAAAATGTATTGAGCAATTAAAAACTAGCGATATTATATTTGGATGTACAGATGACCATGCTGGCAGAATCATGCTTAATCGGTTTGCATATTTTTATTTAACTCCAGTTTTTGATATGGGATTAGTGATTTCTGTAAAGAAACACTCTCTTGAATTAGAAAATTTACAAGGACGTATTTCATATCTGTTTCCAGGAAGTGATTGTCTTGTTACCAAAGGAAATATTAATATTGATATCGCATATTCTGAGAATTTGAGAAGAAATGAACCTGAAAATTTTATAAAGTTAAAGGATGAAGCCTATGTAATTGGAGAAGGTAATCCGTCTCCAGCCGTAGTAACGTTTACAACTCAAATTGCAACTATGGCTGTTAATGAGTTTTTAAATAGAATTCAAGGATTCAATCCTCAAGCTTTGAATTCTCAGCACAAAATATTCTTCTTTCATCATGGTATTGAAATATTTCCTGAGAATGTCTCTGAAAATGAATGTCGCATTTGTGGCAAAAGTAATTACTGGGGCAGAGGTGATATGGAACCATTTTTAGATATGGTTATATAAATGAAAAAACTTAGTTTTTTAAAAGATAAAATTAGAGATATGCTATGGTTATATAAGCAATTTCAATATAAAATTGAAATTATTCCTGATAATCCCAATCCAGATTCTCTTAAGGAAAATATTGTATATGTGGTTGGTAACAAAAACTATTCAAAGTGGGGTTATATGAAATGCCCATGCGGTTGTGGGGATTTGATAATGCTATCTTTAAATAAAGATTCTTTTCCATCATGGACAATAAAGCAGGACAAATTAGGTAGAGCAACAATTTCTCCTTCAATAAATAGATTAGACGGATGTAAAAGTCATTATTTTATACGAAAGGGAAAACTAATATGGGCGGCATTTAATAATTGCTATGAATAACAAAGCACGAAACGCTAACAAAGTATAAATGTCATAAGGATTTCAGAAGTATGCGAAGGTCATAATTTCACATAGACTTTTCGTGTAACTTGATAGGAAATAACCCGCATTCCCTTACGGCACACTTTGTTAGTAGTAACCCTTGGAGAGCGGTGCAGACACGAAAAGACAATATTTAATAAAATTGATAAAATAATGGACGACTTAATTTCACCCAAATATCAAATGCAACTTATTGCCTCAGTTGAGAAGGCAATTTGGGATGAGTATAAATCGTACAAACAAGTCCGTTTGTATATAGAGAAATGGTACCAAAACAATTATGAGCCGTATGGTTTTAATAATGACTTTTGGGAGAATTTTAAAATAGTCGAGAAATCAAACAAAGACATTGATTTAACCTTGACACTACATAGTATGAGCGGTTCAGACATCCTCAAAATTGCTATTGACTTGGGTGTTGACACGCCAGACTTTATTCCTTCTATTCCCACATTTAAAAACGAATTAAAATCTGACTCCAAAACGGCTTACGACACTTTTACAAAAGCATATAAACAAATTGAAAACGACCCAAGTACTGCTGTCGGATTAGCTAATTCAGCTCTTGAAAGCATAATAAAAGAAATCCTTAAAGATGAAAGAATAAGTTGCAAAATAAGTGGAGGAGAAACACTATACAAACTGACCTCAATAATCCTAAAGGAGTTCAATATAACCAACAAAGAACATCCAATAGAAATTAAAACAATAGGCAGTTCACTTTTAGCAATTAATCAAGCCATTGAGAAATTGAGAAGTGAGAAAACAGATTTTCACGGAAAGACTGATGATGACTATTTAATATCCGACACAATTTATACCTACTTTATTATAAATTCAGTAGCGACAGTTGGACTATTTCTTAATTCATATTACAAGACAAAATTTCCAAAACCTGAGCCAATAATTGACACAAATGATGAATTACCATTTTGACGAAAATAAAGGGCGAACCGCTAACAAAAACTATATGTCAACTGCCCTTTCCATGCTGACAGCAAGCCGTGTAGCCCGCAACAACTGCATATAGTTCCGTCCGTTACCAGCAAGCGTATTTCGACAGTGGTATAATAAAAGAGCATACAAACCCTTGAATCCTAAGTTCTAAAACAAATATTTATTTTAATTTTACCAACCATAATTCTGACTTAGAATTGAATTAGAAATAAAAAATGGCAAAAAAGAAAGAAGATAAAACATTCAACGCAAGGAAGTATATGGAAATGTCTATTCAGATAATGAATAAGTCTATTCAAGAGCCTAGACAAGATAAAGTTAGCCCTAAGGTAGGTGCTGTTTTAATTAAGCCTGATGGCACAGAAGAAACAGCATTTAGAGGAGAACTTCGACACGGTGATCACGCAGAATTCACTTTGCTCGAAAGAAAAAACCGCAGTAATCATTTAGATAATTCTATTTTATTTGCGACACTAGAACCTTGTGCCCCAGGAGCAAGAAAACATCCTAAATTGGGCTGTGCTGAGCGGATTGTAAATGCTCGTATAAAGAAAGTTTGGATTGGCATAGAGGACCCAGACCCAACTGTTGACCGAAAAGGCATTAAATATCTTTTGGATAATGGTGTGGAAGTAGAAATGTTTGATGTTGACCTTCAAAAACAAATTCGAGAGGCTAACAAACAATTTATCAAGGAAGCAGAAGAAAGAGCTAAAATAGCAAATGATGAAGAATTACCAATTGTATTATCTGAAAAGGAGCGAACTGAACCAAAAGCCGAATTAGACGATTTGTCGAGAACTCATTTAAATTCTTTCATCAAAAAAGCGAAACTAAATGTAGAGTGGAATACACCTAAGTTTTATAGAATTCTCACACAATTGGGCATATTGGAATCCAAAGACGAAAAGTTTACACCTACAGGCTTGGGATTGCTTTTGTTTGGAGAGCGTCCACAGCTAATCTATCAAAATGCCTTGATAAGAGCCACTTTCAAAACCAAAGGCAGAGGAGAAGATATCGACACTATTGAGGGACCACTTATTTCGCAAGCTGATAAAATTCAACAATGGTATGAAAACCATATTGGCAAACAAATTGACCGTTCATCTGCTGAACGTAAAGTTACTTATGATTACCCTTTGGTTGTTATCCGTGAAGCAATAATTAACGCAATTGTGCACAGGGATTACGACATTGAAGGTGCTCCTATTTACTTTGAAATTAACGATGATGTAATAATCATTAAAAGTCCAGGAGAACCTGTTAAACCAATTACACTAGAACAAATCAAGCGGTTCAATGCTCCATCTCTAAGTCGTAATCCCAAGATAATGTATGTATTTGACCAATTGGACTTAGTTGAGCAAAGAGGTTTAGGTTTTCAAACTATTAAAGACTTACCTACTAAGCATAATTTACCACTACCTCTAGTTTCTTATGAGGCTCCATATATGGTTTTAACATTTCCAAGAAGTATTGAAGCTGTCAAAAAGGTTTCTGATAAACCAAACGTTTCAAAACTTAAAGATGCTCAATTGAAAGGTTACGAATGGCTAAAATCAGTAGGTGAAGCAAGCACAAGAGAATATTCTGCTCATTTTGGTATTGGTTATAAAACTGCCCAAAGACATCTTGCTGCTATGAAAGAACTTAGTTTAATACGAGATAACGGAGAAGATGCTAATTCTCCTAATTATAAATATGTTGTTAATGAGTGAGATAGACAGCTTGGACAAGAAGTTGGACATAATGTCCAAGTTAGAGATAATAAAGATGCTTTAAACATTGGAGTTGGACAAGAAGTTGGACATAGTGTCCAAGTAGATAAAATAAATAGTGAACCTGATGCTATTTTAAGATAAAGAGAGGTATAAAAGTTGAATAAACCAGTAAGACAGAAAAAGTAATATTGAAAGCCGAACTTTATGAATTATTGATACAGAGAATTAGAACGCCAGCTGGTAACAAGCGTTTGGTTAAATGGCGGGTGAAGTGGTTAATTGAACATTCTACCTCGCATCAACCTTTGTGGTGTATTGACAGTTTGGTGCTCCGAAATCCGTCACTGCGCCAAGCGCTAAACGTTACCAGCTATATTAAAGACAGACACAAACAATGATAAACAAAGAAACATTTTCAAAACGACAAGGACTTTTCTCTCTTAAGGAGAAAGAAATTACAGTACGTGAGGACGCACCAGAAGGACTTCGTGGCTTTATAAAAATGGCTTTTTACGACCTTAATAAAAATCCATCTGACTTAAGAGCAATAACATCAAGAGTTTTGAAAATTGCACCTGACAGAAATAATTGGTCTGAATATCCAAATATTGACTGGGAGGTTGGTCAACATTTAGAAAATTGTGAATGGTACATAGTTTATGACATAATTGAAGTAATCATTCAAAAACTTGATCCAAAAGACAAAGAAATATTTATACGCGAAATCAATGAATATTTTATAGCTAATGGTATAGGTTGGAAAATTGTAAATGGACAAATTGAAACTCGTGGAGACAAAGTATTTGAAACTGCGGTCAAGACGGTAGTCTCGGTTCTTGAAACCGCCAAACTGCAGACAGCTAAGACAGAAATAAGAGAAGCACTTAATGATCTGTCAAGAAGACCAACGCCAGACATAACTGGTGCAATTCAGCACTCTTTAGCTTGCTTGGAATGTGTGACAAGAGAAATTACTGGTGATACAAAATCAACACTTGGAGACTTAATGAAAAAATACCCAGGAGTTATACCAACACCACTTGACCAAGCAGTAACCAAGATTTGGGGTTTTACTTCAGAACAAGGTCGACATTTAAGAGAAGGTAAAGCTCCTGAATATTTAGAAGCTGAATTAGTGGTTGAAGTAACTTCGGCGATTGCGACCTATTTGGGTAAAAAATTGGCGGAACAATTTTGACAATACAGACAGATGACCTATCATTTTGAATTAGAAATACAGCTGGCAACATCGCATATAAAACATTGGTGTTTAATTTGTTATATCAACACTCCTGCCCCGCATCAACTTTTGTGTCGGCGGATAGGTACGTAGCCCGCAATCCCCAACGATTTCATACCGCCAACGTTATGCCATATACGAAGAGACCAATGCTAACAGACAGATTTA
>DNNJ01000029.1 GCA_003487955.1 Clostridiales bacterium
AGAATGATTGCGGGTCTGGAGGAGCCAACAGCAGGCAAGATTTATATGGATGATAAACTTATTTATTCTGCGGAAGAGGCTTTTTCGCTAAGACCTAAGGATCGAGACGTAGGCCTAATCTTCCAAAGTTACGCCCTCTGGCCGCATATGACTGTCTTTAAAAATATTGCTTTTGGCTTAGAGATGGAAAAGTTACCCGGTCAAGAGATTAAAAAGAGGGTACAGGAAATAGCTGATTTAATGGCGATCGGAGATTTGCTGGAACGTTATCCTTCAGAATTAAGCGGAGGACAACAACAGAGGGTTGCGCTGGCAAGAAGTTTAGCGCCGCAACCAAATTGTCTGTTAATGGATGAGCCCTTGAGTAATCTTGATGCTAAATTACGGGTCGATATGCGTACCGAGTTGAAAAGAATTCATAGTGAAACCAAACAAACAATTATTTATGTCACCCATGACCAGTTAGAAGCGTTATCGCTAGGAACACAAGTAGTGATCATGAATGAGGGGAAGTTACAGCAGATAGATGAACCAATGGAAATGTATAAAAACCCAAAGAATCTTTTTGTAGGGGAATTCGTAGGAACACCGCGAATCAACATGGTCAGAGGAGATCTGATTGAACAAGAAGGGCAGTTCGGGTTTAAAAGCGATGGAATCTTCTTTCCACTAAAAGGGATCGAAGGGCTGAGAGCGGGTCAGCAAGTTGTTATGGCTGTTCGACCCGAGGATGTCAGGTTAACTAAACCGGGTAAAGAGTCCTCTTTTGTCTTTACCATCTATTCAACCTTACCGGCAGGTGCTGATATTTTTGCCAGAATTTATAAAAATAGGACATTTTTTACGGTGCGACAAGAAGAAAGGGTTATCCATACACCCGAAACAGCAGTGGGGATAGATTTTGTTGAGGATAGTCTGCTGATTTTTGATGCGCAAACAGAGAATTTACTGGGCAAAACATCGTTAATTAAGAAAGGATAATTATGTATAATTCGAGATAATTGATCATTGGCATAAAATGAAACATCAGTTAATTGTGGTGCTCAAAATTGTGTAAAAGACAAAATTACCGGGGAGGGTATAATTTAAAAATTATACCCTCAATCCTGCGATTTTTTGCTAAAGAAGTTAAAATAAAGTGAAAAATTATACTGATCAAAATGAATAACTATGTTCTACAAATGATGTGTTCGCCCATTAATTCTTGAGAAATTTAAGCTAGCTTACCGGCTTACATCTTGAATATAGATGATACTCCTCCTTATTATTTAATAAAAAAGTGGGGGTCTAATGATGTTTAAAGATTTATACATTAGATGGAAGATAAGTTTACTCCTGATCCTAATCATCACTTTAATAATGGGAGGCGTATCATATTTTGCTTATAATTTTGCCCAGGACATGGTGTCAAAACAGATTAATGAAAAAATAGAATTGATCAAAAATGCGCAAAAGAATACGATAAGAACTTTGATTAACAGAGTTAATGAAGAGGTAGCTTTTTTTGCGCAAAAGGAATCCATTTATGCTCATAAATATGATAACGATGTTAAGGAAAGAGGAGTAAGTGAAGGCGATAAATTTGTTTTTGACGATAATTATTACTATATATTTTTGTTGAAAAGTTTAGAATTGGCTGAACAAAATCGGATGAATGATCAATTTTTATATTCCTATATCACAACTAGTCAGGGAGTGGTTATAGCTGACTCCCGGGTTAAAAGCGAAGAAGAAGTTCCACAGTATGTAGGGAATCGAATAACAGAAGAAAGGTATCGTTCTTCGCGAATTGAAAAAATTTATGTGGATGAAGATCAGAAGTATTTTTTAGCTCAGTTTTCGATTTATAGAAGAAATACAAATATTATTGTGGGATATTATACAATTGCAGTTAGTCTAGATATTTTTTATAAAAACATTGATGCTTTCCAGGATGAACTATTTGAAGAGTATTATTTGGTAAATGATGAAGGTATCATTTTTAACCATAGCCAAAGGGAGTTAATTGGAGATAAAGATAACGAGGCTTGGTATTTAGATATTATTAATAAAGATATCAACGGAGCTGAAAGGATAAATAAGCGAGATTATCAATTGGTGGAAAGAATAGATCATGAGCGAGCAATATATTTGGTTGCCACAATACCTGTAAAAGTACTTAATGAACCAGTTAATAAAATAAGGAATATTGTATTCTTAATATCTTTCTTGGCCATAGTACTGATCTTTTTTAGTTCATACTTGCTAATATCTCAGGTTCTAAACCCTTTAAATAGTCTTCTATTAGGTTTTAGTAATTTGGAAAAGGGAGAACTATCAGAAGAAATACTTTTGGATGAAAAGAATATTCAAAAAGATGAGATAGGTATTTTAAGTCTGGCTTTCAATAGTATGGTAAAAGAATTAAGAAGTATTATCGGAAAATTAATAAGGGTTTCTGTTAATGTTGGCGATGCCTCAAATAAGTTACAAACCTCCTCTAATGAACTGGGTAGTACTTCTAGCAATGTGGCTGTGGCTATTATGGATGTTACGCAAGGCTCTGAGGAACAAAATAGTAGTATTAGCAACATAAACGAGAAAACCAAAAAACTCTCAAATATGGTAGAGAAATTAGATAAATCAAATCAAGAGATGAAAAATTCTGCAACAACGATGACGATAGCTTCTGAAAATGGTGGGCAAGAGATGGAAAGAGTAAGCCAGCAAATGGAGAATATTAAAACTTCTATAGACCAAGTAGCTGGTGAAATCAATAATCTGAATGAGATAACGCTAGAAATTGATAATATTTTAAGTATAATCAACAGTATGGCCAATCAAACCAATATACTTTCCATTAATGCCTCGATTGAGGCCGCCAGGGCTGGCGAGGCCGGAAAAGGGTTTGGTGTAGTTGCTGGTAAAATTAAAGATCTAGCCGAAGAATCTGCTAATTCTGCTGGTAAAATTAAAGACCTAATTAACGATATAAAAGAAAAAGCGGAAAATACAAGTTTAAAAATGAAAGTGGGGATCCAAGAAATAGATAATGGAAAACAGCAAGTAATTGCAGCGAGGGAGGCTTTTGGGAATATTAACCTTAGTATTCAAGAAGTAGTCTCCAATCTTAATGAAACAGATTTAGTGGTACAAAGTATTAAATCCGATTCGATTGAAATTACCGATCATATTGATTATATTGCAACTATCTCTGAAGAAAATTCAGCTCGCACCCAGGAGGTTGCGGCAGCAAGTCAAGAACAAACTGCTTTTGTTGA
>DNNJ01000209.1:0-2813 GCA_003487955.1 Clostridiales bacterium
TATTTAGATATGAATGTATTACATAATCCAAGTTTTGATAATTTAATTTTCAGGAAAGCTGTTCATGAGGATGTAAATACAATTGCAAAAGAAAATTTCGAATTTTTCCATGCAAATGATATTGAAGAAATTTCTTCCGGCGCAACTTATATAATTGAAAATTGCAATGAGATAATAGGAAAAGTCAGATTAGAAATTATTGATGACATTGGCGGAATATATGGTTTGGAAATTCTTCCTGATTATAGAAGTAAAGGCTACGGGAGAGAATTATTGATTATGTCAATTAATAAGTTAAAGGAAAGTAAAGTTAAAGCAATTAATCTACAGGTAGAGACTGAAAATAAAAACGCTTTAAACCTTTATAAATCCTGTGGTTTCAAAGAAAATTACATTATGGATTATTACAGGCTAATAAAAGGTACTTCTTAAAAATATTATTTAATTATATAGACCTTTGACGGTTCGTATGAAAACAACTTAACAAAAGTAAAGGAGTTAGCAAAACAGTATAGGTAAACAGCACTCCCACGTTTATAATAAATGATAAGCATGCAATAGTGGGGGCTCAATCCATAGAATCATTCAGAAACTTTTTAAATCAATAATAAGTGAAGAAGAGCGGCTTACTGAAATACAGATTCCGGTTGAAACAAAAAAATTACAAAATTAATTTATGAGGATTTTGCATTGCTTAGGAATTGTCAAACCATATCATACCTAAAACACCCTTCCAAATGATCATTAATTACTCCGGTTGCCTGCAAATGGGCATATATTATTGTGGAGCCTAAGAATTTAAAACCTCTGTTTTTTAGCTCTTTGCTGACCTTGTCCGACAATTCTGAAGTGGCAGGTACTTCTGATATGTTATTCCAATGATTCTTAACAACCTTATAATCAACAAAGCTCCAGATGTAATTATCAAAGCTACCGAATTCCTTTTGAATTTCTAAATACCTTTTCGCATTATTAATTGATGCCTCAATTTTTCTTCTGTTCCTGATTATTCCTTCATTTTGCATCAATTCTTCTGTTTTAGCTTCATCATATTCAGAAACCTTGCATACATCAAATTCATCATACGCTTTTCTGTAATTTTCTCTTTTTCTAAGGACAGTAATCCAGCTTAAACCTGCTTGTGCAGATTCAAGAACTAAAAACTCAAAATGCTTCCTATCATCATGAACGGGTACTCCCCATTCTTCATCATGATACTTTACATATAGTTCATCGTTGCCGCACCAAGGACATCTATTCATAATAAACCTCGCATTATTAGACTTGAATAAAGTATATCAAGTTTTTATGCATCACGCAATGGTGTTGCCTATATTAAAAAAGCATATCGTGATTTAGAATAAATATATAGGTATGTATTTAAGATAAGTGTATACATTTACGCAACGTCAATGTCAATAGTTTTCTAAAAATAATTTTGAAAAAGTCTCTTGACAACAAACAAATTAGGTGATATTTTATTAACGGACAATGTTTAAAATAGAAACTATGTTCAAAATAAAAACAATGTTCGAAGCAGAGATGATGTTTAAAACAAAAACGATGTTCAAAAAGGAGAAATATGGTTACCAGAAGAGAAAAAGAAATTGAAACAATGAAGGAGTTAATCATAACGACTGCCAAAGAAATTATTGCAAAAGAAGGTCTTGACAATTTGTCCATAAGAAAGATTGCAAATAAAATAGAATATTCACCGTCAACTATATATCACTATTTTAAAGATAAAGAAGAAATAGTAAGTATTATAATGAGAATCGGATATATGAAAATTGTAAATGCAGTTTCTATAACCGATTTAGATGACTTGACACCAACTGAAAAGCTGAAAAAAGTTACAAGGAATTACATTCAGGAAGCATTAAAAATGTCGGATGAATTTTTAGCAGTGCAAATAAATCAATCACCTCAGGCACTTAAATATACTTCGTATCTTTTTAAGGGAGCTTCAAAAGAAAAACCGGCATTGATGGCTCTTTATAATTGTTTAAAAGAAATTCACAAGGATGAGGACGAGGAACAAATTGAGCTGAAAGCACAAATGATTGCAGCATCAACTATGGGGCTGATAATGAAGCTGATACTTGAAAAAAACATTGAAGAAGAACAAAGGCAGAAATTAATTAATTATTTTATAGAAGAAGTAATATTAAAAATTTAAAATATTAAATGTAATAGGAGGTAACCATGTTTAATACTTTTTATGAATATGAAAATAAAAATATTATTGATGATAACATAAATGAATATTGTAAGGCTGAACATCTAAATGAAGAATATTTCAGGTTTAATATGAGAGAAAATGGAGTAAAAAATCATTCTGTTGTGGGTAATATAACAACAGCCGTATTGTTATTAAGTAGATTATTTAAGCATTAATAAAAATTTAAAATATGTATGAGGGAGAAGTTAATGAAAAAAGTATTAAAAATTGTAGGAATTGTATTTGTATTATTCTTAGCAGTGACTGCATCCGGTATGTTTTATATAAGCAGAGGTTTGGATGAGGGACTAAACGTAAATATAAATGCTGTTGATTTGTCAGATAAAGAAGATGGTGTTTACAAAGGCAGCTATGATTTTGGAAGATGGTCAAATGAACTTAATGTAACTGTAAAAGATCACAAAATTATTGCCATAGATGTTACAGACGACATGATGATTGTAGACCCGCAGGTAAGAAGCAAGCTTTTACAAAGTGTTATCGAAGAACAAAACACGACGGTTGATGCTGTATCCGGCGGGACAGTAAGCTGCAAGGCATATCTTAAATCTATTGAAAATGCATTAAATAA
>DNNJ01000209.1:3048-12365 GCA_003487955.1 Clostridiales bacterium
ATACATTAATTGCTTATGGAACAAAGTACGGATGCGCAGAAAAATGTGCAATAGAATTATCAAAAGAATTTGATGGTAATGTTGAAATAGTTAATTTAAAAGAAAACAATAAAATTGACCTGAACAAATATGACCGTGTAATTATAGGCGGCTCTGTCTATATCGGGAAAATCCAAAAAGAAGTAACAAATTTTATAAACTTAAACTTAAATGAACTCTTGAAAAAGCAAATCGGTTTATTCATTTGTGGCATGCAGGAAGGAGATGCTTTTGATAAGGAAGTAATTGACAATTTTCATGCAGACCTGCTAAACAAAGCTAAGTCAGTTAAGTCTTTCGGCGGAGAATTTACATTCAAAAAAATGAACTTCATGGAAAAAGCAATAGTAAAGAAAATTGTCAAAGTTTCATCTGACAAATCAGATATAAAACATGAAAACATTAAAAAATTAGCAATGGACATGTATAATTAAATATATTTTCTCCACTTACATTCAGGATTGATAGCTCTGCGTTGTATTTGTCTATCTTAAAATTGCCCGAATTAAATTCGGGCAATTTTATAAATGAATCTCGAAGCAGAAACAATATTGTAGTCCGAAAAAGTACCCCAATTTTCAACTTTGTTATACATTGGATCAGTTGATAAAAAGTATACGGTAATAGGAGCATAATCCAATTCAGGATGAGCATTAAAAAATTCATTATCACCATATCGGATTGCTTCTAAAGCACTAGGAAGTTCTCTTCTAAAGATTGCTTCTCGTATAGCTTTAGTTTCTGGAACAAATTGACCATCTACAAATAAATAAACATAATAAACAAAACTATTTTCGTTTCCTATCCATTCGCCCATTACCTCATCTCTCATAGGGTTAAGTTTGTAATAAGCAAAATCTAAACCTATTGTCAAATAAAGTTCAGCGGTTATATCTGAATGAGTTAAAGTATATCGTCTTGGTATAATTGGTTCAGTTGCAGTAACACCAATAAATTCTACATATAGTTTATCAAGATTTAATTGACTCATTTAATTATCCTTTCTAATTATATTTTTTAAAAATATTCAATAATATAATATTACATATGAAGTAATCGGTGCATATATATAATATCTAACTAATTACCCCCTACTACAAACAGATATGAAAAATCCACTTACACCTGAGCAAGCAAATGGACCTGTAGCAGGATGAATTAATACAAATGTATTAAATAAATAATCTGGATAAGAGGATCTGGATAAGAGTCCTCTAAAGAAAAATATATTATTTGACAAAATATTTTAAAGGCATATAATGAATTTATAGGAATAAATTAGCGAATTGATAAAGGCAAACTCAGTGAAAGCTGAGGACGCAAAGCCACGGACCTTAAGGTGAAAACCAAGGCAGCCGGGTTACCAAAATGCAAATACACAATAGTATTAGCTCTGTTTGGTGACCCATTCAGAGTTTTTTAATTCCGTATTTATCCCAAATATATTATAAGGAGAATTTAAATGAGAGAAAGTAACAAATTGGCATTAATTTTAGTACTTTTATTAGTATTGGTTTTTCCAACTGTAGCATTTGGGGAAGAAGTTATTGATGAAACCCCTGAGGTTGATGAATCAATAGTTGTAGAAGAAGATGAAACAGAAGAAGATGAAACAGAAGAAGATGAAACAGAAGAAGATGAAACAGAAGAAGATGAAGATACAATTAAAGAAGGTATAGGAAAAGGCAAAGGCAAAAATAAACTTTGGAAAGAAGCTAAAGCAGCTATTAAATTGCAGAAGGATGAAATCGAAGCCTTAAAAGATGAAGTTGAAGCTGAAATGGATGAGCTGGAATTACTGTTGGAAGCTACAGAAGCAGAAGGTGATGAAGCAACAGTAACAGCATTAAAAGAACAATTAGAAACCTTAAAAGCAGAGAAAGATGAATATAAAGTACAACTTAAGGCAAAAATTTCAGAGATGCAACAAATAATGAAAGAAAAATACACTTTAGAGGAATTAACAGAATTAGAAGAAGTTGCAGAGGCTTTGAAATCATTAGATGATGTAGCTATTATCCCTGTTGAAAATGTGATTATAGTTAATGGAGATGCAAAATTTGATACACCTCCTGTTATTAAAGAAGGAAGAACTTTGATACCCGTTAGAGCAATTTCTGAAGGGATGGGTGCAGAAGTTGGATGGAATGCGGAAGAAAAAATAGTTACTATCACTAAAGATGATAAGGTTATAGTGTTTAATCTTACAGAAAATAAGGTTTTTGTTGATGAAGCAGAAGTTATAATTGATGTTCCTGCAAAAGTTATGAATAATAGGACAATGGTTCCTCTTCGTTTTATTGCAGAACAATTGGGATTAAATGTGGAATATGATGAAGAAATGCAAACAATTGTAATAGAGTAGAAGCTAATAGAACACTTCAAGTTTTGTGTAAATAAAAAAAGGTGTAATTTTAAAGTAATTTGAATAAAGGAAAGGCTTAATAATAAGTTTTTCCTTTATTTTTGCTGTTTTAAAATAAATTAAAAAGAAATCTCTTTTCTCTATTTGGGTCTGAAGCACTAAGCTATTTTATAAAAAATAATGTAATAATTTTTCATAACATACAAATCCTATATTATATTGATATTGGATTTTTTGATTTCCGAATAATCAAAAATTATTTCATTAATCAAAATTTTAAGGAGAAGAGAATGAAACTGAAAATTAAGCGTACATTAATATTTATATTAATAATAGCAATGGTTTTATCTGTGGCTGCTTGCCAAGGTAAACCAAAAGAAGAGGACAAAGGATTATTTAAGGCCGGCAAATATGTAGGAGAAGGTCAGGGACTAAATGGTCCAATAAAGGTTGAAGTAACTGTAACTGCAAATGAAATAACGGAAATAAAGGTGCTTGAACACAAGGAAACGCCCGGAGTCAGTGATTTAGCCATCAAGGATGTACCTGCAAGCATAGTAGAAGGACAGGGATTAGCAGTTGATATAGTAGCCGGTGCTACTTATTCCAGCAATGGTATAATAGAAGCTGTTACAAAAGCATTAGAACAAGCTGATGCAGATATAAATGCATTAAAGACATTACCCGTTAAACAAGAAAAAGAAAAAACCACAACCGAAAAGGAAACTGATGTAGTCGTAATAGGTGCAGGTGGGGCTGGTTTAGCTTCTGCAGTATCAGCTAATGAAAACGGTGCAAGGGTAATTGTATTAGAAAAAATGCCAAAAGTCGGCGGTAATACCATTATATCCGGTGCAGCATACAATGCAGTTGACCCTAAAAGACAAGAAGCACAAGGAATTGAAGACTCTATAGAAAAACATTATACTCAAACTTATGAAGGCGGAGATAAAAAAGGAAATCCTGAACTAATTAGAGTATTAGTTGAAAATGCATATCCAACTATTGAATGGCTTGAAGGAATGGGAATGGAATTTAAGCCTGAATTGTTTACTGTTCTTGGCGGAATGTGGCCTAGGGCCCATGCACCTGTTAAACCTTTGGGAACCGGATTTATAGACACTTTCATGAATTATATAGATGAACATAAAGATCAGATGGAAGTTATGGTTAATACCAAGGTAACTGAAATAACTATGGAAAACGGCAAGATCCTAGGTGTAAAAGCTGAAGGTCCGGATGGAGATGTTATTATAAGAGCAAATGCTGTAATTGTAGCAGCCGGTGGTTTTGGAAATAGTATTGAAATGAGAAATGAATATAATACTCAATGGCCTGATTTAACAAAATTAAAATCAACTAACCATCCCGGAGCAACAGGAGACGGTATTACAATGGCTGAAGCAGCTGGGGCTAACCTTGTTGGAATGGAATATATTCAGCTGTTGCCAATGGGAGACCCTGATACCGGAAGTTTAAGCGGCAACATTGAACAATCAGTTGAAAATAGAATATTCGTTAATAAAGATGGATCTAGATTTGTTGATGAAGGTGCTCGAAGGGATGTAATGACAAAAGCATTGTTTGAACAAGAAGATGCATTCATGTGGGTTGTTTTGGACAGCCAAAATTATCCTACGGGAGATGAAAAAAATCACTTCAATGAAAGTATAAATGAATTAGTAGCAGCTAAAAGAGCATATAAGGCTGACACATTGGAAGATTTAGCTGCGCAAATTGGAGTAGATCCAAGTAATTTGGTAAAAACAGTTGAAGATTTCAATGCTCATGTAGACAGCAAAGAAGCTGATGAATTTGGCAGAACATTGTATCAATGGAAAATAGATAAGCCTCCATATTATGCAGGAGCTAGAGTTCCAACAGTTCACCATACAATGGGCGGCATTGAAATAAATACGGAAGCTGAAGTTATAGATACTAACGGAAATGTAATACCCGGATTATATGCGGCAGGGGAAGTAACCGGTGGAATCCATGGTACTAATCGTTTAGGCGGAAATGCATTGGCAGATATCAACGTATTCGGAAGAATTGCAGGCAAAAATGCAGCAGCATTTAAATAAGAGTAAATTAATCATAGTTTAGGAAAAATCAGATTATTTAATAAGGAAATATATTGGGGAAAAAGCTTTACAGGACATAGAATGATGATGGTAAAATAAGAAGAGGAGCCAATAATGGAATTTCTCATCGAAAACAGGTAGCACCCGATTTTCAATGATCACAAAGATTGGGTGCTATCTGATTTTTTGCTTAATTATTTATAAACGCCTATAGGGGCTATTTTGATTGATTTAATTAGAAAAAGTTATATACTGATATAAATAATATTTTTTACTTTCCATCAGGAGATGAAGACAAAATGAGCAGAGGAAAATTATCCGTGTTTGAGAGTGCCATGTTAATAGCCGGAAACGGACTGGGAACAGGAATACTGGCAATCCCTTATGCAGCTTCCAAGACAACTTCCATCCGGATCTGTTAAGCAAAGCAAAGTCGGTAAAACATTTCGGAGGAGAAATTACATTCAAGAAAATGAACTTCATGGAAAAAGCAATAGTAAAGAAAATTGCCAAAGTTTCATCCGACAAATCAGACATAAAATACGACGATATTAAAAAATTTGCAATGGAAATGAATAATTAACATTTCGATATTTTGTATCATCAAATATTCGCCGGGGAGGTTAATAAATGGTATTATTAAAGGAAATAACAAGGGAAAATTTTTGGGACGCTGTAAGTATTGAGGTAGCTCCGGAGCAGATGGACTATGTAACATCGAATGCAGTTTCTATTGCACAATCAAAGGTTCAGCCGGAATGCATACCATTGGCAGTCTACGATGATGATTTAATGGTTGGATTTCTTATGTATTGTATAGATGAGGACGATGGTGAATACTGGATTTACAGAATGATGGTTGACAAGAACTATCAGTCAAGGGGTTATGGTAAAAAGTCCATGGAGCTTTTATTGGATAAAATAAAAGAAGACAAAAACCATAACAAAGTATTTCTAGGAGTTCACAAGGAAAGTAAAGCCGCTGTTAAATTATATGAAAGCTTTGGATTTAAATTTAACGGTCAGGTTTTTGGCAGTGAACATATAATGAGGCTGGATTATTAAGCAGCCAAAGAAAAACTTTCTCCTGAATTGTACATAATCCATACTAGATTGCAGACATGACTATAAATGGTTATTATGATAATTCATTAATTGATGAGGTAAAAATGAAAAACAATTCGATTAAATTAAAAGAAATATTAGATATTAATGACTTTACTGATATCAATAATTTAAAAAATATTTGCACAGATTATGACAAAACACATTTGAAAATAGAAATTGATTACAAGCTAAGTAAGGGTAATAAAAACAGCAAAAATATGAATTTTATAAATGAATTTATGTTTTACGATGATAATAAACTTGTCGGATATGCCGGAATATGTGATTTTGGCGGAGATGAGATTGAAATAAACGGTATGGTACATCCGGATTACAGAAGGCGAGGAATTTTCACAAGACTGTTTTCTTTGGCTAAAGATGAATTCTATAAGAGGGATAACAAGGTAATGCTTTTGTTAAGTGACAATAATTCTATTGCCGGTATTAATTTTATAAAAAACATTACCGATGATTATGATCATTCTGAATATGACATGTATTTGGATATGAATGTACTACATAATCTACGGTTTGATAATTTGATTTTCAGGAAAGCTGTTTATGAAGATGTAAACAAAATTGTAAAAGAAAATTTCGAGTTTTTTCATAAAAATGATATTGAAGAGATTTCTTCCGGCGCAACTTATATAATTGAAACCGGCAATGAGAAAATAGGAAAAGCCAGATTAGAAATTACTGATGATATTGGAGGCATATACGGTTTGGAAATTCTTCCTGATTACAGGGGAAAAGGCTACGGGAGAGAATTATTGATCCTGGCAATTAATAAGTTAAAGGAATTCAAAGTAAAAGCCATTAACCTGCAGGTAGAGACTGAAAATAAAAACGCTTTAAATCTTTATAAATCCTGTGGTTTCAAAGAAAATTACATTATGGATTATTACAGGTTAATAAAAAGTATTTCTTAAAGTTCATATATAACGGGATGAATATAATTAATCTTATCCATATCCACGTACATGACTTTACAAAAATATTTTAAAAAACCTCTTGACAGCTAATAAATTAAATGATATTTTATTAACGAACAGAGTTCAAAACATAAACGATGTTCAAAAAGGAGAAATATGGTTACCAGAAGAGAAAAAGAAATTGACGCAATGAAGGAGTTAATCATAACGACTGCCAAAGAAATTATTGAATTTTCTAAGTAATTTAATTAAAGGAAAGGCTTAATAATAAGTTTTTCCTTTTTTATATGTGTTGAAAAATGCTAAATTTTGGTATATAATGAAGATAGTATAGAAAATATTTACTGACCTTTTTATTGTACATCTCATATGCTATACTAATAGCAGGAGGTGGATTAGCTAGATAATGAGGGGGATTCTCATGTCTAAAAAGTCAAATCAAAAGCTAAAACTTTTGTATCTGTTGAAAATCCTCATGGAAAAAACAGATACAGACCACACACTGACAGTTCAAGAAATGATTCAAGAATTAAATAAATACGGCATTAGTGCTGAAAGAAAAAGCATTTATGATGACATTGAGTCTCTAAAAACCTTTGGGATTGATATCCTGTGCAAGAAATCAAAGACCTACGACTACTATATTGCCGGCAGAACCTTTGAATTGGCAGAACTAAAACTCCTCGCAGACGCTGTAGCCTCATCAAAATTCATTACAGAAAAGAAATCTAAACAATTAATTAAGAAAATCGGCAGCCTGACCAGCAGCCATGAAGCAAAACAGCTGGCAAGACAGATTATTGTATCCGGCAGAGTAAAAACCATGAATGAAAAAATCTACTACAATGTTGACATAATTAATCAGGCAATAAACAGCAAAAAACAAATCTCATTCAAATACTTTGAATTCACAATAGATAAGAAAAAAAGATACAGAAATGATGGAAATAATTACACAGCAAGTCCCTACGCTCTGACCTGGGATGATGAAAATTATTACATGATTTCCTACTACGAAAAATATAAGGGTATAACCCATTTCCGGGTGGATAAGATGGAGCAAATTGAAATTACAGAGCAGAATTGCCACAAGGAAGATATAAACATTGTTGAATACACAAAGAAAATATTCAGCATGTACTGCGGCGAAGAAGAAACAGTGAGAATTCAATTTGACAATTCGCTGTTAGGCGTGGTCATAGACAGGTTTGGGAAAGATACTGTAACTTATAGAGCTGATGAAAACAGTTTTATTGCAATATTGAAAGTTGAAGTAAGCCCTCCATTTTTGGGCTGGATTTTTCAGTTTGGAAACAAGGTGAAAATTGTTTCACCGAAAAACGTTGTAGAAATGTTTGTTAAGCATCAAGATGAGGTCAAGGAAAGTTATAAAGAATTAGTCAAATAAGAATAGCAGAAAGAGGGATAGAAAATGGCAAAAAGATATCTTACTAAATCAAGATTTAAGTTGGCAATGGAATGCCCGACCAAGCTTTACTATACAGGTAAGGACGAATACATAAATCAAAATATTGATGATTCTTTTCTTCTTGCTTTAGCTGAGGGAGGATTTCAGGTAGGAGAGCTTGCCAAACATTACTTTGCTGATGGATATGATATTGAAACCTTGGATTATGATGAAGCACTAAAAGAGACTAATGAACTTTTGCTAAAAGACAAGGTAATAATATATGAAGCTGCTATTTCATATGAAAAATTCTTTATACGCACGGATATATTAGTAAAGGATGGCAGAAACATTCAGCTAATAGAAGTAAAGGCAAAATCTGCCGATGATTTTTACAATAAAAGCGGGATTAAATCTGAATGGAAACCCTACCTATATGATGTTGCTTTTCAAAAGTATGTAGTCTGCAAAGCATTCCCGGATTATAAAGTCACTGCCTATTTAATGTTAGCTGACAAGAATGCAAAATGCCCAACAGACGGATTAAACCAAAAATTCAGGATTATAGAAGAAAACGGCAGGAAAAAGATAAAGGTATCCAAAGAATTATCTGAAGGGGACCTGTCACAGCCCATACTGTGCAAAATAAATGCAGATGATGCATGCAGAATGATTTACAGCAATGATTATGATTATCAAAATAATACCCTTAGTTTTACTGAACTTATAAATACATTTGCTGAAAACTACCGGAAGGACTTAAAAATAAAGTCCGCCATAAGTAAAACCTGCAAGGGTTGTGAATTTATAGCAACAGAAGATGAAATAAAAGCAGGTTATAAAAGCGGATTTCATGAATGCTGGAAAGAAATGCTTGGATGGGAAGACAAGGATTTTGAAGCAGGAACCATATTTGACATATGGGATTTTAGAAGTGCAGATAAATTGATATCTGAAGGACGGATTAAACTGACGGAAATAACTGAGGATGACATAATAGTTAAGCCTTCTGATAAGCTCGGAATTTCAAGGACGCAGAGACAGCTGCTGCAAATAAACAAAATGCAGAATAATGATACTACATATTGGATTGACAAAGATAATTTATCATTGGAAATGGATACATGGACTTATCCTCTTCATTTCATTGATTTTGAAACTTCCATGGCAGCTATTCCATTTAATAAGGGAAGGAGACCCTATGAAGGAATTGCTTTTCAGTTTTCCCATCATATTGTCCGTGAAAACGGAGATATTGAGCATCGGGGACAGTACTTAAACACAGAGCCCGGGGTATTTCCGAATTATGAATTTGTAAGAAAACTAAAGACGGACTTAGAGCAGGACGAAGGGACAATCTTTCGATATGCTGCTCATGAGAA
>DNNJ01000100.1 GCA_003487955.1 Clostridiales bacterium
CTTCAGTTTTCAGTGTTCTTCCCAGAAAAGGTAAAGCCACATATAAGGTGATTTCTTTATCAAAACTGGATGAGCTAAAAGCGCAAAATTCTTGACAGACCCTTATTATCGGCTTTTATCATACTTCAATTCAAGAAAAAATGCGTGGGCGAAATAAGGAAACGTCGCTTCAGTCCTTTTTCCTGTATCGTACCTCAGGCCTAACCTGATGATATGATATGCGGCGAAGCACTACATCGCATATTAGTAAACTTACGAATCCATTCATAAAGTGCAAGCACTAAGTGCTTATGCCAAAAGGCCTGAATAAGCCATCTATGCTAGAACCGAAAAAGGCACTTGTCAACCTCTATGCCGGTGGCAATGAGAAAGATAATTTGCAGACAAATGTGGATATGGGAAGCGTAATTGGTGTGTGTCGGTACCCAAATTTAAAACCAAGAACAGCTGGCTGAACAATTAGCTACTCTGGCCGAGATCGACCTGGATCATCTCCACTAACTTACAGGTTCAAACATCCAAGGTTTTAGAACCAAGGACGCAATAAAGGCCTTGCAATCAACAAGTATATTTGGAGACAATAAGCTAACGGCTGTCTCGGTATGTATGCTCGTATATCATTCCTATAATCTGGCCTTCATGGAGTGTTTCAGGCCAAGAAACTATTTTGGCCAACAAGCGCCCCGCGCAGTTTGGCCGCCTTTTTTTAGAACTCTCACATTGTCAAATACAATGTGGTGTTCCAAGATCCACTGACATTGAAATTGGCCAATGATATTACGAAATCCTAAACTAGGGCTAATATTGGAATTAGTTTCAAATTGGTTTTTTGGAGTGAAAATAATGGAAGAGGCAATAACTGAAAGGCCAAGAAGAAAAGTATTTATCTCATATAGTTGGACCAATGAAGATCATATTCAATGGGTCATAAATTTGGCGAACAGACTAAGAGAAGACGGTGTAGATGTAGTACTTGATAAATGGGATCTAAAAGAAGGGCAAGACATTTATTCATTTATGGAAAGTATGGTGAATTCTCCGGAAATCAATAAGGTGCTAATAATATGCGATGAAGGTTATAGAAGTAAAGCTGAAGAGCGAAAGGGTGGTGTGGGAGCTGAAACACTAATTATTACGCCAGAGGTATATGGTAACAGTTCTCAGGAGAAATTCATACCCATTGTAAAAGAAAAAGATGATAATGGGCAGGTATATATTCCAGCATATATAAAATCGAGGAAGTATATTGATTTATCTTCGGATGAGATATTTGAAGATGGATATGAATTACTTTTGCGCAACATTTTCGAAAGGCCTCAACATCGAAAGCCTGCCTTAGGAAATCCACCTGCTTGGTTATTTGATGATAAAAAACCTCATTATAAAACTTCGAATGTCATAAAGCAATTAGAAAATGTATTAGAGAATAATCCAGCTAGATTTAACGGTCTATCTATGAGATTTATTAATTCGTTCTTCGAGTGTCTTGATGAAGTTAAGCTGAATGAAGACGAGACAATAGAACTAGATCAAAAGATATATGATATTATAAACGATTTGGTTGATTTGAGAAATGATTTTGTTTGCTTTGTGGAGTTAATCTGCGAAGCAAATGGCAAAATTGATGTAGAAAAACTTGTAAAGTTTTTTGAGCAGCTATATAAATATACGCTGCCTTCAGAGCCTAATAACATCTATTATTCTGTGCAGGGCGACCATTTCAAATTCCTTGCCAGAGAATTGTTAATCTATACTGTTATGGTTTTCCTTGATTATGATAGATATGAAACTGCTGCAGAATTTTTGAACGCAGAATTTTTTGTTACTGATAACAGAGGAGAGAGTATCCATGAAGGATTTACTATATTTTGCTTCGGAATTGGATCAATTGATATATTGAGAAAAGAAAGGCTAAATTCCAAAAATCTCAGTCTGTCGGCGGACTTGATGATACAAAGAGCAACTCTCAAAAAATACTCTAGTCGTAAATTGGTTGAAACAGACATTTTAATGCATTACTTGTGTTCAATATATGAAAGGGACTTTTATAGATTATGGTTTCCATATACTTATGTTTATGGAATATCTGATAAAATAGGTATTCTTCAGCGGTTAATCTCTAAAAGATTTTTTGAAAGAGCAAAATCACTCTTTATGGTTGATTCACCAGAACAGTTAAAAGTAAAAATTACTGAATACGATAGTGATCAAAATCAAAAAAGACTTGGCTACCAAAATGCATGGAATAGTATTCCCAAAATAAGTTCTCATATTAAGCCCGAGGACATTTGCACTTTTCCGTAATAATTAGGAAACGTCCAAAGTTCCCTGCGAAGAACGAGTAACCTGACAATCACGCAGTTTTGCCAATTATTTGATCGTTTTTCTCGAGAGACAAGATTAATAAGGTAATGGTTCCTCCGAAAGTGGAAAGATCGTGTTCAGAATTGGAGACTGATAGAGAAATTTAATCAAATCTAATAGCATCTTTCCATGTTACGAAGCCTTACTTAAATGCCCTACCTAGCTACTGGGGATGTTCTCCGAATAAAGAAATGGCCTTTTTTATAAATGGGGACTGATACTTCTTCAGTTTTCAATGTTGATTGTGTCCATAGAAGTTCGCAATTTCCCATCGGGA
>DNNJ01000150.1:0-2404 GCA_003487955.1 Clostridiales bacterium
TGGTGACTGGAGTTCAGACGTGTCCTCTTCCGATCTGGATGCTGTAACAACTGACCAGGTAAGTGAAATATTAGATAAAAACAATAAAATATACACAGTAATTAAAATAGATGAAATTACTAACCTTGGTGCAGTCAGAATCCGTTTGCGCTCATTGTTGGCTTCCATGGAGGAAAGGGAACGAAACGGAGTTGTTCATAAGCCGTCTCCTTCAAATTTCAAAAAGGTTGTTTTTACGAAAGAAATGAAAAAGAGTCATACAATATTAATACCTCAAATGTCGCCCATTCATTTTCAATTTGTGAGTACAGCTGCCAAAATGTCCGGTTATAAAGCTGTTGTTCTTCCTGCAGTAGACAAAAAGGCAGTAGATGCAGGACTAAAAGTTGTAAATAATGATGCCTGCTATCCTTCTATCATAGTCATAGGACAGCTTATTAATGCATTGGAATCAGGAGAATATGATTTAAACAATACCTCACTTATGATTTCCCAGACAGGAGGAGGCTGTCGTGCTACAAATTATATAGGATTTATACGAAAGGCGCTAAAAGATTCAGGTTACGGAGATATTCCCGTAATATCATTTAATGTGGTAGGACTTGAAAAGCAACCGGGATTTAAACTGACGGCTCCATTTTTAAACAGACTTATAATGGCAATTGTAATTGGAGATACGTTGATGCGTACCACTTACCGAACAAGACCCTATGAAAAAATAAAGGGCTCCATAAACAGCCTGTATGAAAAGTGGGTTAAAAAAGCTCACATGATTATTGAAAAGGCCAATATTAAGGAGTATATAAAGCTGATTCATAATATTGTGACAGATTTTGACAATGTTGAATTGGATGAAAGCATAAGAAAACCAAAGGTTGGAATTGTAGGTGAAATTCTTGTAAAATTCCATCCGAACGCAAACAATGATGTGTTTTCGCTTTTGGAAGAGGAAGGTGCTGAAGTTATGGTGCCGGATCTTTTGGATTTCTTCTCCTACAGCGCTTATAACAGTGTTATAAAATATGACGAGCTGCTGATTGGCAGTAAAGCAACAAAGGCAATAAACAATATTGCAGTAAAGATTATAGAGTTTTATAAAAAGCCAAGTGTTGATGCATTCAGCAATTCAAAAAGATTTTTAACTCCTGTCAGTATTAAGGAATTAGCTTGCAAGGCTAAAGATTTCTTGTCTTTAGCAAATCAATGCGGCGAAGGATGGTTTTTAACGGGTGAAATGATTGAGCTTTTAGAAAGCGGAATTCATAACATATTGTGCCTTCAACCGTTTGCATGCCTGCCAAACCATATTACGGGCAAGGGAATGATTAAAAAGCTTAAGGAAGCCTATCCTTGGTCCAACATTGTACCCATTGATTACGATGCCGGAATGAGCGAAGTAAATCAAATAAACAGAATTAAGCTGATGCTTACTAATGCGATAAGAAACATGAAGTTGGAGTTCGATACAGTTCTTATAAATGCTATGGAAGAAAATGCACCTGATTTTAGTATACAAAATATGAAAGAAATCGAAATATAAAGCACCTTTGAAAAAGGTGCTTAGATCAGCTCGAGGGTGTAGCCCTCGTCATTGCTATGAATAGCCTTCTTAGGCGAAGCCTGCCATTCCAAACGCATGTGAAGAATGTCATATTTTAAAACCTGAGATCCTTCGCTGTCGCTCAGGATGACATATGTGAGGTTTGTCAATAGCCTAAGCTATCGTTGCAACTATAACCGCTTTAATTGTATGAAGTCTGTTTTCTGCTTCATCAAAAACAACAGAATATCTGCTTCTGAATACATCATCCGTAACTTCCCTCATATCATAACCTTGTTCCATCTGTTCTTTTGCCAACTTGGTTTCAAAATCATGGAATGAAGGCAGGCAGTGCATAAATCTTATGTCTTCATTTTCTGTTGCTTTCAACAGCTCCATGGTAACCTTGTAAGGTGTAAGCAATTTTACTCTTTCGGGAATTAAACTCTCTTCACCCATGGAAGCCCAAATATCAGTATAAATTACATCCGCTCCCTTAACGCAATCAATATTATCGCTGATTTCAATTTTTGCACCTGTATATTCAGCAACTTCATAAACCCTCTTCATTGTTTCCTTATCTAATTGGTCTGCTAATACCTTCGGTCCAAATGCCACATAATGCATTCCCATTTTCGCACAGCCATACATCCATGCGTATGACATGTTATTTCTTATATCTCCTGCAAAAACTACTTTAACCTTGTTTAAAGGTTTTGCAACATGCTCTTCTATGGTAAGCATATCTGCCAAAATTTGAGTAGGATGGTCAATATCAGTTAACCCGTTCCATACAGGAACTCCTGAAAATTTTGCCAAGTCTTCAACAATCTTTTGTTCGTAGCCTCTGTATTCAATACCGTC
>DNNJ01000150.1:2632-2778 GCA_003487955.1 Clostridiales bacterium
TATTCAATACCGTCAAAGAATCTGCCAAGTACCTTTGCTGTATCTTCCAATGATTCTTTTTTGCCCATCTGTGAACTGCCTGAATCTAAGAAAGTTACATGTGCACCTTCATCCAATGCAGCAACTTCAAAAGCACATCTTGTTCT
>DNNJ01000388.1:0-2921 GCA_003487955.1 Clostridiales bacterium
TAAAAATCTAATTTTCATTTTTTTTATTTTTAACCAATGCCGTCCAATATATACACTACATAATTTGAAAGGATTGAATCATCGCATTACCGGGAGAAATAAACCTACAAGAAATGATATGGTTTAACCGATAATACAAAGTTACAAATCATGTTGGACGGCATTGGTTTAATTTCTAACCAGATTTATCATAAATAAATATCTAATATCCGGGATTCTGTTCCAATTCAGGATTAATATTTATTTCATAGATCGGTATAGGCAACAGTGCGGATTCCGGTTTTACAGTTCCTGTCTTATTGATTGACTTCAGGTGACCGCGATATTTACCGGTTGTTTCAACGGGATAAGCCGTGTAAGTTTCGGGAGTGTCTGTTAATTTCATCCCGTAAAACTGTTGATTCATAACTTCTGTATAAATACCCCATCTTCTTATATCCATATATCTTATTGGGTTTTCTAAACAGAACTCTACTCTGCGCTCCCTTCTTACAATTTCTCTTAATTTATCGCGGTCAGTTTCTGTGACAGGAGGCATTTGTACAGCCTCTCGTCCCCTAACTTCATTGATAGTCTGATCCAATAAATCTTGAGTTATGTTATCACCGCTTTCCAACTTAGATTCTAAATAACCCAGTAATACTTCCGCATAGCGTATCAGTATAACGTCGTCTCCGGAGGATCCCCAATCACCTGCATAATCTTCTGTAACGTATTTCTTCCATCCGTAACCGGTGGCGCCTCTCAACGGAGTTCCTATCCCTTTATTGGTCAGACTGGGATGGGCTAAATATAATATGCCTCTGAACTCTGTGTATTCGGGTAGGAAAATACTGGCATATAGCCTCGGATCTCTGTTGTCGAACGGATGGGCCGCATCATACAGGGGGGACTCTTCTATAGGTAACCCGTCATTCATTAAAAAGGCATCCACTAATCCCTGAAGAACATTTGTTTCCTGATACCCCCCATAAAAGTCCGGATGCCAATTCCGCTGATTGTGGCTATTTCCGTAAAGTTGTGCTAAAATATTGGTTGCCAATATTATTTCCTTACTTGTCTCACCTTCCTCTTCAAATAATTCTTTATAACGAGGATCGATACTGTGGACATTCAAATCCATAATTTCCTTGTATGCCGTTGCAGCCTCAGCCCATCTTTCGTGAATCATTAATAATTTGGCCTTTACCGCCAGGGCGGCCGCTTTTAATATTCTACCCCGCTCGGTATCCGGCCTCGTGGCAGGTAAGTCTTTTGCAGCGGCGGTTAACTCATCAATACAGAACGTGGCAACCTCTTGCAACGAGCTGCGTTTTTGTGTATTCGCCTCTTCAATACTCAGAACCTTAGTTACTAACGGAACGCCGCCGTATAAAGTTGACAAGTAAAAGTATTCATAAGCTCTGAGAAATCGCACCTCAGCAATAACTTCTGCTTTTTTGGCTTCATCCATCTGAACTTTTTCTATGTTTTCTAGAAAATAATTTGCTCTAAAAATTGTCACGTATGCTCTATTCCATATAGCCTGAACAACTTGAGAATCACCGGGCTTAAAGTATCCGCTATATATGTTGTCAATGGATCCGTGTTTGTAGCCGGAATCATCCGTAGCGCTACTCATACAGAGAACTTCATTCGTATATGCGTTGGTTCCAACGTTACCGGCTCTATATATACCGGCTAATGCCAACTGAACGTCATCTTGACTATTCCAGAAAGAAGAGGCCGATAAACTCTCCAGAGGTTGTTCATCCAACCAATCTGTTTCACATCCGCTTAACAGAGAAACCATCAGAATTCCTGCTATAACGTATATTTTTTTTATTAATTTCATAGCCTTATTTTTTTAAAATTTAAAAATCAATATTTACACCAACAGCATATAGTCTTGTCAGAGGATAAAATCTGTTGGATCCCCCTGTCGACATTTCAGGATCCCAATTTTTGTAATAATTCGTTAAAGTGAAAAGGTTCTCTCCTGTAATGTATATACGCAGTCTATTTAACGAAATTTTATTCACGATTTCCTTAGGCAGGCTGTACCCAATTTGCACATTCTTTAACCGTAAAAAAGTAGCATTCCTGAACCAATAATCAACTGGGTTAGCCAGGTAAAAATCGGTTGAAGTGAGTATTAACTTCGGATATTTTGCGTTAGGATCCGGGTTTGCTTGAGTCCACCTGTTTTCAAATGCATCTCTTTGGATATTTCCATTATTGTCTAACGGGAAGAAATGATCTATAGTAATCATTGCTTTTCTGCCACCTTCTCCCTGCAACAAAAAGTTGAAATCAAAATTTTTATACCCTCCGGTAAAAGTAAAACCATAAGTCGTAATGGGGAGGGGTTGTCCTATAATCGTTCTGTCATAAGAAGAATTCACAATCCCATCCGGCACTCCTTCCGGACCGCTTATATCCACATATTTAATTCCACCTGCATTAGCTAGAAATTGGAAAGGTTGCGTTGGCGCACTCTGTACTTCCTGATCGTTTACAAAAAGGCCGCTGCTGGTATATCCATAAGCACTTCCAATCGGATATCCGACGAATAATCCTCTGTTTATGTCTCGTTCTATGTTGGCTAGTTTAGTTACCTTGTTATGAACGACAGAGAATAAAGCCGAAATTCCATAATTGAAATCGCCGATTGTATTATTATACGCAATATCGAAATCCCAACCCTTATTTTGTACTGTCCCGGCATTGGACGCAGAAGGAGATGCTCCCAGTATTCCTGATACAGACACATTGTATAAAATATCCATAGTGTTTTTAATAAAGTAGTCCGCTGTAACGGATAGCTTATTGTCGATGAATGACATATCAAGACCAACGTCCGTAATACGGGTTGTTTCCCAGGTTATCCCCTTGTTGGCTATAGTGGTAACTGCTGCTCCTGCGGTATAAGTATTTCCAAA
>DNNJ01000388.1:3109-4770 GCA_003487955.1 Clostridiales bacterium
ATAAGTATTTCCAAAGGGATAATTATGACCTAGATAAATCAGATCCTGGTAAGGGTAATCGCCGATCGATTGATTTCCGAGTTCTCCCCAGGAAGCTCTCAGCTTAAAATTGTTCATCCAGGGAACAGATTGTTTGAAGAATTGTTCTTCCGATATTCTCCACGCGGCAGAAAAAGAAGGAAATAACCCCACCTGCTTTTACCGGGAAAACGGGATGATCCATCGTATCTGAAATTCACTTCCACCAGATATTTATCCATATATCCATAATTTAATCTTCCGAAATAAGACGCCAGCCTGCTACGTGAAGCGCCGCCTCCTTCCTGGCCATTGGCAGTGGCCCCGACATTTATCTCGTATAGTTCATTGTTTGGAAATTGATCCCTGTAAGCCATTATGTATTTATAATAATAGGTTTGGCCGGAGATTCCACCCAAGAGGTGTATGTCGTGATTATTTATACTTTTTGTATATTCGGCGAATGTCTGCATGGTGAGAGCATTACTTTTTGACCACGTATTTCTCAAATAATTAGGGCTTACATTATAATCAGGAGTAACATTATATTTGGCACGAAACGTGATATTTTCCGAATTACCATACGTATATCCTACTTGTCCTGTCAATTTTAAATCTTTTGAAATGTTCCACCCCATTTCTGCATTACTGTAAAAGCTGTGTCCGTTGGCTTTAATAAAATTCTTGCTTTCCAGATCAGCCTCAGGGTGTATAGATTCATTCCTCCCATAGTATCCGTCGGGATAAACACCCAATATCGCATTTGAGTTTCTCATGGCTCCTCGTATAATACCTCCCATGGTGCCATCATAAGCCATTGGCCTTTTATTGTTTGTAGCAAGTCCCGAAAGTTTTGCACTAAATGTTAAATTATCCCGTAGTTTGGTGTCCAAGTTCAATCGGAGGTTGTATTGATCTTCGGAGTTTTTCTTAATCAATCCCTGCTGATTAAAATATCCAGCTGAAACCAGATATTGCGTCCCTTGCGTCCCTCCACGCACACTTAAATCGTGTTTGTTCTCCATCCCACTTCCTGATCCGAATACATAATTCATGTGATCAAAATTCGGATAGTTAATAGGATCTGCTCCGGATTTGAATTTTTGAATTTGGTCTTCCGTATATAATGGATTCCCCCCAGAATTTACAGACGCTTCGTTCAAAGCAGTTGCATATTCCCATGAATTAACCATCTCTGGCAACATGGTGGGACTTCCTTTACCCAAATATGCATTGTAACTAACGACCGGCCTGCCGGTTACTCCTTTTTTTGTTTGTACAAGTATTACCCCGTTGGCGGCTTTAGAACCATAAATGGCGGCGGATGCGGCATCTTTAAGGATAGATACACTTTCAATATCACCGGGATTAACGGCATCTATAGAAGATTCAATACCATCTACAAGAACAAGAGGACTGTTTCCTGCGCCACTAAAAGTATTTTGTCCTCTAATCAATAAAGATGCGTTGTTTTCAGCTGGATTTCCGGAAGATTGTCTTACGGAAATACCACTCATTTTCCCCTGCAGCAGCAACGATGACTGTGTAACACTCCTTTTTTCCAGGTCTTTACTGGTGACACTTGCAACAGATCCTGTCAGGTTAACTTTTCTTCTGGTTCCATATCCAACAACCACAACTTC
>DNNJ01000102.1:0-275 GCA_003487955.1 Clostridiales bacterium
ATTGACTAGCCTGATCAAATAAATCATCATTTTTGGTTGCGAAAAAACCCAATGCGACAAAAAGAGAACCCAAAATATTTAACACAATTCCCCCAATAGATAGTGCAAAATTCAATTTAATCATCTATATCTCCAACTTTACTTAATATAACTTTTCCAATTATTATGGTTTAGACCGACGTTATTTCTCTTACAAAAAACTAAGCATCTTCGAAATTCTCCGATATGGCCGTGCCCACGATAGGCCGGCCAAGGCTCGATATTGCATGTAACGT
>DNNJ01000102.1:451-3077 GCA_003487955.1 Clostridiales bacterium
AAGTATGGCGGCTAACGTCCGCGAGTTGCAGAAGCCGTTCCGCCTTACTTAGCTCTTAAGTTAGGCGGAACGGTTTGGGTCGGAGTGCCGGAACTATCCGGATTTATTACTACCCGGCACGGAGCCTGCAACTCGTTGATATATGATTTTGTCAGCCCTTTTCTGCCGCAGCTAGGATGGCGCAGGCAGAAAATTCCGCTATTAATTCTATTTTTTTACCTATTTATGACCATTCTAGTCCACCGCGAATTCTTACCTTTTTCTCATCAACTATCCATGTATATCCTCTTATTTTTTCCTTTTGTAAGATAGGCATTATTTGTGTGATTTTCTCTATAACATTCTTTTTACTTTGATTAATTAACCTTAAAACGATAATTCCATAGTGTCTATTCGGAGGATATGTTCGAATATCAGAAAAATCTAAGTCCAAGGTAATAAGTATCCTTTTCTCTTCAAGACAAACACTATAAATTGAAGAATCAGGGCAGCCTCCTAAACCTTCATCAAATACTGTATCAGCTTCGTAGCCCACTTTTTTTATAATTTCTGCACATTCTATCGGTAAATTTTCATCAATTTTAAATCTCATTATCAAACACCTGGTTCGATGGCTATTTGTCTCTCTTTTGCTAAAAGTGCAGCATATGCTAAAGCCGCATCAATATCTTGTTTCTTTAACGATGGATAACTTTCTAAAATTTCTTCTTTGGTCATTCCTTCGGAAAGATTATCTAATATTACGGAGATAGGTATTCTTGTACCAGCTATGCAGGCAGTTCCATGACAAATATTTGGATCAACCGAAACTCTGCTTAACAAATCCATCATCATCACCTCTCACCTATATTATACCAGATTCTTCGTTTTTCACTTCAGCCCCCAGGACGGGGGCGACGAGTTTACTTTCAAATTTTATTTGGGCTGACAATTTCATATATCGTAACCGTATTTCCGAAGTCCATCAACCCTTAGTTAGCTCCTAACTTGGGTTGATGGATTTGGGTGTAGAGACGAAGGAACGGAACCGGAAATATTTTGTTAGCTGAAGTCGGACGGCATTCATAGCATACATAGAAAAATATATTAAACTAGTTTATAGATACTTTTATTATAATAAGTTTTTATTTTTACCAATTTATTCCTTGACTTTTAATATGTCTCTGACATTTTGTATTTATGTAATGTCTATTCCATCACAACAGTCTCATAAATTCTAGAACTTTCTCCCCATGGATGATAGCCTTGTCCAATATAATTAAAACCATATTTTTCATAATATCCTATGTGTCCAGTGCTTAAATATAAATGGGTAAATCCAGCATTTTTTGTATCCTCTTTTGCCTTATCTAACAGCATAGAACCATAAGCATTTCCTCTATGTTGTTCTTCAATATATACAGCACATACCCACGGATATAAATCCATTCTACTTATAAAATCATTTGTAATAAGTCCTGCACAACCTATAATTTCTCCCGACTCACCTAGCAATAAATACCAATGTGGTAATGGACTATTTGTAGTTATACTATTTGAAATACAATCTTCATAAATTATCTTGGTTTTTTCATTAGCCCACTTCTTTTGAAAATATTGTATTGCTATATCTTTATACTCAGTATTTTCTCTTATTGAAACAATTCTCATTATATGTCCCCTCACAACTCTAAATTTTTGTATTAATTATAAGATAAAACTAACATAGCCTCCCCTAACAAACCCGCACACAATATTCATTTTTTTCGTCCGATTTCAGCTAACGCCCAAGTATTTGCGACGTCCCTGAACCAGACCCAAAACATTACCCCCTGGCGGAGCTTCGCTCCCGGTGAAGGGATGTGGTGCACAACGCCCTAAGATTGTGCCCTAGTGCACCTTTACGTAAATACCATGTTATATGCTGTTGACTTAAGCTAAGCTAATAAAACATTAAAATCCTATTTCTTCATTCACAATAAAAAGTTTCATCCTATCTTTTACGAACTGACCTTCTATAATAACTAAGTTAAAACAAACTCTTTCATCTGTTTTACAATCTACGCATTTATTCAATTTTAAACATGGTGGATTATATCCAGCCCTTTTTGCATTTAACGGAACCGATATGTCTCTAACCCTATGTATTGCATCATCCAGTGTTTCACATATTTTGTTTTTTCCAACAACGATAATCACGTTATCTGGTCCATACATCATTGCAGCTACTCTATTCCCACTATGATCTATATTTACTATATGCCCTTTTTTTGAGATTGCATTTGTTCCTGTTATGTACCAATCAGTTAATAATGATCTCTTCTTAATCTGTTTACTCTCTTCATTACTTTCGGCTAAGGTTTTATCAAAAACAATGCTTCCTCGTTCCATTAATAATTTTGAAATGTTTATTTCTTTCAAAGTTTGTGAATTTCCAATACCAATCGTGCAAGATACAGGTATTAATTCCATTATTCTGTCTTTTACTTCTTCTAACTTTTCAAAAAAAACAACATCTATATTCCTAGATTTAAAGTTTCTTATTATCTCCAACTTCATACATTCATCCATCTTTTGCCCCCCATATAATTTTATTAAACCAATAAACTCAATCTAGTCAATGGCATATAACGTCCGCGGGTTCCTG
>DNNJ01000106.1:0-2289 GCA_003487955.1 Clostridiales bacterium
TCAGTCTGCTATATACATCGCATAAGCAATGAAACGATGAAAAAAGTTTTAGATATGCTAGACGTTGTTGAGAAAGAAGAAAGGATGGGCTTATAAATGGGTTTTAATAGAGCTATTTTAATTGGTCGTCTTACCCGCGACCCAGAGCTGAAATACACAACAAACGGTAAGGCGGTTACTACATTCACTTTAGCAGTGGATAGAGATTTTACTAACCAGCAAGGCGAGCGGGAAGCAGATTTTATTCCTGTTGTAGCTTGGAATAAGCTTGCGGAAACGATTGCACACAATTTATCAAAAGGGCGATTAATTGCAATCGAAGGCAGAATTCAAGTGCGCACTTATGATGATAAAGAAGGCGTCAAAAGATACGCAACAGAGATAATAGCTGATAAAATGCAGTTCCTAGAAAAGAAGCAAGACAGCGAGCAAAGCTATAGCAAAAGAGACGATGGAGACGACCGGCCGGAAGTAGACTTTGGTGACGATGATGTACCGTTCTAAAAAATGATATCGTGCAGAGGGTGGTTACTCACCTAAAAGACGCTGAACTATAACCACATAGTCTGGACAGCCAACGTGTTTGTTATACAAACATAGTGTTATAAATACTACTTTTAGACTTAAGGAGGCGTTGCGATTATGTCACGTTATGGTATAGGAAGCAAGGTTAAATTAAATAGTCAAAAAAGCTTAACTATCGAAGAAAGAGCCCGTTTATCCTGTGCTGGGATAAGAAAAGGCTATGAATATGAGGTTGAAAAGTATGTACCTGCGCCATGGTGCAATTTGATATTGAAAGATGCAATGTCTTGGTGGCCAGCAGACTGGTTTGAACCGGTTGAAGTCGCATAATGATAGGCCACAATATCAACTCAAGCTATGCAAACCGAGGTAAAAGACTAGAAACTCTTATTGATTATCAAAACCACCTCTATCTCATAAAAAAGCTAGCAATTGTTCATAAAATACCTGTTGAACATAAGACATACCACGGCCAAAGTTGGTTTAATCAGCCTTCTATCGTAGATTATGTTGGTTTAACAAGCGGTAAAGCTATTGCTTTTGATGCGAAAATGACAGGTGCTAAAAACCTACCTCTGGCAAACATACCAGATCATCAGGTCGAGTTTTTAACAGACTGGCAAACTCAAGGCGGGCAAAGCTTCCTGGTAGTTGAGTTTACAGCGGTAAACGAGATATATAGGTTGCCACTGTATGTGTTACAGGAAGCGATAGAAGAAGCAACAAAAGGCGGCAGGAAAAGCATTCCTCTTAAAATATTCAGAGCACAAGCAAAGAGAATAGAGGCGAAAAGTGTATTCCCATTAGATTACCTAAACCTGGCATAAAGGTGGAGGTGAAAACATTGAACTGGTTCTTATTAAGTTTGAAATATGGCGAGATTTGGAGAGATTCCGGAGATGGGCTTATTGACTGGTTGCGGACAAAAAAGAAGCTTAGATCAATCTCCATAAATACCACTGGCAGACTTCAAAAATTATTCATTACTAGGTATTACTCGCTACCTCCTTAGAGAGTTTATACGCTCTCTGCTACAGCAAAGGAAAACATGAGGTGAGAAAGATATGGATAACGGAGTAAACAGATACTTTATATATGCTGTGCATGCAATCGAACTAGAAAACCTGATAAAAGCCATGCCTGCTTTTATGCCCCAAAAAGTAAGAGACTTATTCTACAACTTGAAAGAGACAATAAGTAATCTCAGTGTAGCTGATATAGAAAAGGCAAAGGAACATAATGAAAAAGCTTATCAAGTTATAAAAACACTAGTAGGCAAAGAAGCTGATCAACTTACACCAATTGATGAGCTTAAAGAAATTCTGTTATATGAATTTATGCTCGAGACAATAAGAGAAAGTGCTAATACTGCTAAGTAAGGGGTGCAACAAGAGCACTTATTGCCCATTGCTTATATAAGGAGGGCTAAAATGGCTGTGTTGATAGTAATAACAATTATTGTTATAGCTTTAGCAGTTGGAATCTATTGCTACTTGCGTGGTTATCGAAGCGGTTTAGCTGACGGGACAACAGAAGGCTGGTACTGGGGCTATGGGGATGCAAAAGAAGACTTACTTAATGGCTATATAGCAGACACAGACACTGGAGTATTTCATAGTGTACTAGACATAAACAAAGGCGGTGCCAGCGATGATAAATAGAAGCCTCTTCACATCGGATAAAAAGGATTGGGGTACTCCTCAAACACTTTTCGACACCCTAAACAATGAATTCAATTTTACGCTAGATGTCTGTGCAAATGAG
>DNNJ01000106.1:2459-3078 GCA_003487955.1 Clostridiales bacterium
TTAGCTAGATGTCTGTGCAAATGAAAGCAACGCTAAGCTACCTAGATACTTTACACCTGAAGAAGATGGACTAGTTCAAAGTTGGGCAGGAGAACACTGTTTCATGAATCCACCATACGGAGAGCCTGAAAAAGCTTGTGAACCTAATTGCAAGAAAAAGACATGCAAAAAGAGGGGATACCACCTAACTGAAGACGCTCCAGGGATTATACATTGGGTTAAAAAAGCTTTCGAAGAATCGCAAAAGGGCGCTCTCGTGATTGGCCTCTTACCAGCGAGAACGGATACTATCTGGTGGCAAAAGTATGTGATGGAAGCTGTAGAAATCAGATTAATTAAAGGCAGGCTTGCGTTTGTGGGAGGACCAAATACTGCACCCTTCCCTTCCGCAATTGTAAAGTGGACAAATACTAGGAGCTATAATCATCCTTTTGTGTATGGCTGGGACTGGAAAATAAAACCAGATATTATGGGAGCTTTCAAAGCTATTTATGAAGCATGTCCTACTGCTTGGAGCGGAATGACAGACGAAGAGATAATCCAAGCAATTAGACAAATGAGGGGGTACGAAGATGGAAATTAAACCGGTTTTACAGCCCCCGAATAATGAAACTCCTGA
>DNNJ01000298.1:0-989 GCA_003487955.1 Clostridiales bacterium
GCACAATTCCGCGGCTGCGAAAATGTGGGTATCATATAAGTAGAGAAAAAAGTGCCTATCTATAAATAGATAGTCTTTAAGATTCAGAGTGATTCTGCTCGTTAAATAGTTTCTTTCACTTTCGGAAAGATTTGTGTTTTATTTTTCTATATTTTTGTCTTTTCACACCAAATATTCGCTATGAAGCGAAAATATTGTAATTCTAAGTCATTAAGTTCTACCACAATCGTTTTTTTTTGATATAATATTGCTTGAGCAAATTAAATAACAAACAATGGTGGGTGGAAAAATGAACAAAAAAGTTGAACTTCTTCAGCCAATCTCAAAGGACTTGCTTTATATGAAAGTGGCAGATGCCATTTACAATTATATTCATATCAATAATTTACATCCAGGAGAGAAGATCCCCTCAGAGCGCTCTTTGGCAAAATATCTAAACACCGGTCGAAATTCTGTGCGCGAGGCGCTCAGGGTTCTTGAAAATCAAGATGTAATTGAAGTACAAACAGGGAAAGGTATTTTTGTTAAGCGAAATACAATTTCAGGTTCTATATACTTTAAACTGGTAAAAATCAATTATCTGGAGATTATTGAAATAAAGGCATTTTTAGAGCAAAAAGTGATTGAAAAAATTATCCACTCTATAACACCAGCACAGTGTGAAAAGTTAGAATGCTACCTCCGTGCTATGGAAAGTGCGGCAAAGGACGATGTTTATTCCGCCGCAGATGATTTTAAATTCCATAAGATAATTATTGATGCTTCACCAAATAAAACAATGGGTCAGATGATTTTTGAATTACGGAAGGTCCTTGATAATTACGCCATGGAATTTAAGGATACAAATAGTACTTGGATTTATACGATTCCTTACCACAGAGAACTGCTGAATGCATTCAAAGAAGGAAACCTCAAAAAAGCATGTGATGCACATAATAAAATTTACAAAACAGATATTAGTCTTTTTAGTAAATTTTATTATGTGCATC
>DNNJ01000298.1:1210-5851 GCA_003487955.1 Clostridiales bacterium
GCCAACGAAAATAGGCTATCTTGGTTCTCAAACACTAAATTTAAAGAAATGATCTTAAATAACTATTTAATTTATCTGTCTCCTTCTAAATTATCTGTCTCCTTCTAAATAATTGTATATTATTTAGAAATTTCTATTTACTTTCTATTGACAGAGAAGGCTAAATTTGGTATTATAATATTAATATCCGGTAGTACCAGTGTACCACTGAACCAGTATCTTTTCTGAAGTGTCTAATAAGTTCTTGTTTAATCTTTATGTCACTTATCATTAATAGTTAGGAGAAAAAGATAATGAATCAGGAGCTAATGAATGATGACCTGATGATTTTAATGCATGAGGGAGATGAATATGAAAAATACCTGGGTGCTGTAGTCCCACCCATTTTTATGAATTCTTTACATGTTTTTCCTTCATTTGAAGCTTACAGTAAAGCCAATGTTTTCAAAGAAGATAACTACATTTATGGAAGGGACTCAAATCCTACTACACATATTGTAGAACGTAAAATTGCAAGACTAGAGCACGGGTCCCGAGCACTTGTATTTTCTTCGGGTATGGCTGCCACAACGTCAGCCATTATGGCAACCTGCAAATCAGGAAGTCATATTATTTGCATGCGCGACGTTTATCAACCTGTAAAGCGGTTCTTAAATAATATTTGTGTTCTAAGACTAAATATGGACGTTACTTATTCTACATGCCAAGACTTGGATGAATTCGAAAGTTTAATACGTCCAAATACTTCGTTGATTATTTTAGAAAGTCCAGCGACTTTTGTATTTTCCGTTGTGGATCTAAGGGAAATTGCTAAGATAGCGAAGCGTCATGGTGTCACAACATTTATTGATAATACATATTGTACGCCGTTATTTCAGAAACCACTGGATTTTGGTATTGATATTTCCATGCACACGCTTTCCAAATATCTCGGTGGGCACAGTGACCTGATCGGCGGTGCCTTGGTATCAAAGGATGAGGACTTGATGCGGAAAATTATGAGCCAAACTCGGGAATGGTTTGGTGGTATTATGGGGCCCGCCGAAGCTTGGCTTGTAATGCGTGGAATGCGGACTCTACCGGTTCGGTTGAAAGAGCATGAAAAAAATGCAACAGCTGTAGCACAATTCCTGGAAGCCAATCCAAAAGTAAAACGTGTTAATTATACTGGGCTAAAATCTCATCCACAGAGAGCAATTATTGAGCGCCAACAAACTGGGCATAGTGGTCTGATGAGTTTCGAGTTGAATGCTCCTGCCGAAAAAGCAGTAGAACTAATCAATCACCTTCATATATTTAAAATCGGATGTTCTTGGGGAGGGTTTGAAAGCCTTGCCTTAACTCCTCTTTATAATTGTTCTTATGAAGAACTTAAATTTTTACACATGACAGGAAGCAGAGGGTTAATACGTCTGCACTGTGGGCTGGAAGGATATAAAAACCAAATTCGTGATCTGGAACAAGCACTCAATCAAATTTAGTTGCAGAACAGATTGTCGCGTTCTATGAACTTATGGGAACAATCTATTGGAAATCATTTTGTTTTACCGCTATTTTATTATTATTTTTTAAAAGGAGGAAATTATATGAAGAAAAAAAGTTTAAGCGCAGTTCTGGGGTTAATCCTGGCTTTTTCAGTTGAAGCTGGGTGTGCGGCTACCAAACCCGCAAAATCTGTGAATTCACAGGTATCTGCATCATCGAAGAGTCCAGGTGATATAAAGAGCCTGAGCTTTATTGACGTGTCTCCAAGTCCTGAGCGGCAAGCATATTTTGAAAAAATTTTCAAAAAATTCAAATCAGAGACAGGTATTACAGTGTCTTATCAAAGTGTCCCATGGGATGATGCTGCAAACAAGTTGGCCGTGATGGGTACTTCCCACCAATTGCCTGATGTAATGACGACATGGGCCGGATGGCTGGGTCAATTTACATCTGCAAAATTGGTTGTCCCAATTGATAACTACATTGCAAGTCAAAAAGATGAATATACCAAAGCCGTAACCAACATTGTCTGGAAATCTGAAAAGCAGCTTTACGGTGCCACTTACACAGTCCCGGATGGTATGATGGTGAAAGGCGTTTTCGTCCGCAAAGATTGGTGTAAAGAAGCCGGCATCAGTCTTGATCCAGACAAAGGCTGGTCTTATGATGAGTATTTCAATGTATGTAAAAAACTTACAAATCCTTCTAAAAGGCACTACGGAGTTGCTTATCGTGGGGCACGCGGCGCATTTGATCCGATAATGGTATACCTTGAAGGCTTTAATGGCGGTAAATTATATGATAATCAAGGCAATATTTTGATTAATTCTAAAGAGTGTCAAGAAGCATTTAAAAAATGGACAGACCTTTATTTAAAGGGCTATGCTCCAAAGGATTCCGTAAACTGGGGCTTTACAGAAATGGTAGATAACTTTACAGGAGGTTTAGTCGGGACTTTAATCAATGATTCCGAGGTTGCTCCCACTTGTGCCAAAAACATGAAAGCAGATCAGTGGATGGTAATGCCGATGCCAACCAGTAAAGACGGGAAGATCTACAATACTATCAATTCGCCCTATGCCTATACGATTTCCGGAGATTGCAAAAGCCCTCAGGCAGCATGGAAACTTATTGCCTTTCTGAACCGATCCGATAACAATATTGAATACTGCAAAATGGGTGGCCTAATTCCTGTTAAAAAAGATGTCTCAGATGACGCTACTTACGGAGAAAGCGGTCCTTACAGTGCATTTGTCAAGCAATTGAATAACCCAAATGTTGTCGTGCCCTGTGCTTTCGGTCCATTCGATTATACCGATATGCATCAAGGTATGATGCATCAAGAAATACAAAAGTATCTGTTGGGTCAGCAGAAGGCGGAAACAGCTTTGAGTAAAATTACGGATGAGCTTCAAAAGCGTATGAAAAATTACCTGAAAGAACATCCCAGCGCATCTGTTGAAGAACCAAAAAGTATTTCATAAATCTATCTATTTAAGCGCAAGGGGAATTTCAAAATCACCTTGCGCTCTTTTTTAATAAAGCCTCCAAACAGAGTTCTTTAGAAGGACTAATGATTTATGCGATAAAAAGGATGGAAGATGAAAATAGTAATGAAATATCTCTTGTTCTATTTTATCTTATTGGCAGCGATTTGTCTTATCGTTCTGTATGCCATTCATTTACACCGAAAGCATAAAAAGAGCGTAAGACCTAGAAATAAAATTAATTTGGAACCTTTTTTTTATACTGCACCTGTTTTCATATTGTTGGTGCTTATGTTTGGTTATCCGCTGTTGAACAGTTTTATTATGGCATTTGAAAATTACAAATTGACTGAACCAGATCGTATTTATATAAATGGTTTTGATAACTTTACAAAAATCTTCAGCGATTCTGACTTTTTATTAATCGCGAAAAACAGTTTGATCTATGTGGTTTTGTGCGTCTTATTTCAATTCATTTTCGGAATGATTCTCGCCTTAGCATTGCGAAAAAAATTCCGTGGACGTGGTGTTTACCAAGCTATTGTTTTTCTACCATGGGCATTGTCTGGATTTGTTGTTGGGTTGCTTTTCCGTTGGTCATTTAACGGTGAATACGGAATTGTTAACGATGTTTTATTGAAAATGCATGTAATCCAAGACCGGATCCCTTGGCTTGGTACCCCTGGGTATTCTCTCCTTGTCGTCATTATTGCAATGATTTGGATGGGAATTCCTTTCTTTGCCATTATGATTCTGGCAGCGCTACAATCGATTCCAAAGGAAATTTATGAAGCTGCTGATATGGACGGGTGCGGTGCCATAAAAAAATTTTTTTCTATTACAATCCCCTTTATTAAGCCGACAATCATTATGACTCTTTTACTTAGGACAATATGGATTTTTAACTCCTTTGATTTGATTGTAGTCATTACAGGTGGAGGACCAGCTAATACTTCTCAGACGATCCCCTCCTATATGTATACCATGGCATTCTCAAGCTACGATTTTGGGATGGCCGCAGCCTTGGGCGTTGTCTTAATCATGGTACTCGGTCTTTACTCAATATTTTTCCTTAAAATGACAAAATATAGTCAGGCTGGTGATTTCTAATGAAACAAAAGACACGCAAAACGCTGATGCTAATCGGCAGAGTTTTGATCCTTACCTTTTTTCTTCTGGCCGTCATACTCCCTATCTATTGGATGGTTATCACTTCTCTGAAAACAGCCCCGGAAATTATCAACGCTCAAAGCATTACATACTTTCCAAAAGTGACTACAATGGAGAATTATGCTTCTCTATTTGAGATGTATAATTACGGGCAGCTACTGGAAAATAGTTTAATTGTATCCATTACTTCCGGAATCTGTGTGACATTGCTTTCCATCTTAGGCGGTTATGGTATGGCACGTTATGATTTTCACGGAAAAAACTCCTTGGTATTGCTGGCACTTGTGACACAAATGATTCCAAGCATTTTAGTTATTATTCCACTTTATATCATTTTTTCGCAAATTGGTCTAATCAATACCAGGTTTGGGCTTTTTCTGTTTTATTTAATGTCAAATCTTCCATTCTGTGTCATTACAATGAGAAGTTTCTTCGAACGTTTTCCACATTCGCTGGAAGAAGCCGCACGTATTGATGGTTGCACAAAGGTTCAGAGTAT
>DNNJ01000298.1:6004-6488 GCA_003487955.1 Clostridiales bacterium
TGCACAAAGGTTCAGAGTATGTTCAAAGTTGTCTTACCGATCATGACACCTGGTATCATAGCCGTATTCATTTTCGCGTTTATCGGAGCTTGGAATGAACTAATTGCAGGAACTGTTTTTATCAATACGCCAGATGTCTGGACTATCCCTGTGGGATTAAAGTCCCTAATTGGAAAATACAGTGTAAATTGGGGAGTTCTGATGGCCGGCGGTGTTTTAGCACTTCTGCCTACTGCAATAATGTTTGGATTTATGCAGAAATATGTAGTCGAAGGTTTAACAGCCGGTGCCGTGAAAGAATAGTCAATTGGTGGTCGATTTGCAATAGTTATGGCAGTCGCTATCCATTAATCTGCAACTCTTCAAGACGCTTGAATTAAGCTAACAGTTATCTTAATTAAAAGGGTGGATCGCACACTAAAAATTTTAAGCGTTTCAACAGACAATTACATCTTACCTCACGCAAAAAGCCCGCCGGGCGGGA
>DNNJ01000041.1:0-5078 GCA_003487955.1 Clostridiales bacterium
ATATCCCCTTGCTTGTAAAAATGCTTCTTAAAAAGTTTCCATATGGAAATGAGATGGTAATAAGCAATGAAGTTTTAACAAAATTTATGGAATATGACTGGCCGGGTAATGTTCGAGAGCTGGAAAATGTAATTGAGTATCTGTACAATTTAGCGGGCAGCAAAATTGAACTGAAAGATTTACCTTTAGACTTAGAAGATGGAAAGAAGCAACAAGATGTTCAGATTCAAGAACAACAAATACAAAATGAAACCACCCTTAAAGATTTAGAGAAGGAAATACCACTTCAAGATGTCCTTATTATACTTCGTGCTTTAAAGAATTCAAAAGACGAGGGCAATGCATATATAGGCCGCAAGAAATTGGCAGGATTATTGAATTATGAATTTACTGAGCAGATGATTAGAAGCCGCCTTGAAATACTATCACAAGCCGGCTTTGTAATCACCAAAAGAGGTCCTAAAGGAACTAGATTATTGTTAAATGGAGAGAAATACTTAGATTTAATAGAGGGAATCCTATCTTAGAGTTAATTAATCTAGATCCTTAAGGTTGACTCTTGGTCTTTTTCTACCAAAAACAAAATCCTACCAGTTTGAAACCTGTTGAAAAATAGCTATATTAAACAATCATCAACTCAAGGACTAACTTAGAAAGTTTTTCAAATTCAATAATATTAAGTCTTTCTTTTGTAGTATGAACATTTTCTGTTCCCACGCTTAATACAACAGTATTAATTCCATTATTATTCAATATGTTAGCATCAAACCCGCCTGTAGAAAATGTTATATTAGAAGTCACTCCTATTTTTTCGTTTTTATTTTCAATAAATTTAACAAATTCATTATCTTTATCTATTGAAAATAATCTATTACCACATGAAATACTGTATTTTATAGAAGCACCGTGCTTATCAGCTGATTTATTCAAACATTCAAGCATATGTTCTATTTGAAATTTAGCCTTATCTTCTGATAAGCTTCTTATTTCAAATTCCATTTCTACTTTGTCCTGAATTATATTTGTAGGTCCTTCCCCGGATATTGAGCCGATATTTGCAGTAGTCTCCTTATCAATTCTTAGTAATTTCATGGATGATATAGCTTCCGATGCAACAATAATTGCATTTATCCCCTCTTCGGGAGAAGTTCCTGCATGTGATGCCTTGCCAGTTATTTTTACATCCATCTTATAAATACAAGGCGCCTGAATTATTATTTTTCCGGCAGCACCACTACTGTCTAATACAACAGCATTCTTGGATCTAATCAGATTGTAATCAAAATTTTTAGCACCTAAAAGCCCTATTTCCTCACAAACAGTAAATAGTATTTCTATTGGTCTGTTATTCAGATTATTTTCTTTAATAGTTTTTATAGCTTCAATTATAGCAGTTATGCCTGCTTTATCGTCTCCACCAAGTATCGTATTTTCACCACTTTTTATATAATTACCATCTATATTGGGAATAATTCCATTCCCAGGTATTACTGTATCCATGTGTGCAGTAAACAATAACGGCTCTTCATTTTCATTGCCTTGAAGAAAAGCATAAATATTATTTGTACTAGATCCCGTCATCTTTCTTGTATCATCAGTGTGTATTTCAAGCCCCATATCTCCCAAATCATTTATTAGTTTTTCTGCTATAGCTTTTTCATTTTTTGATTCACTATCAATTTGCACATATTCCATAAATCTTGTAATCAATCTTTCTTTATTAATCATAATAATTCCATATCCTTTCTGCTTAATTATGCATAAACTTCTATAAAAACCTTACAGATGTTTATTTTTAATAACTTGATATGAGGACTAAAACTATCTAAATTAAATGGCATGCCACAAAATGCCCCGGCTCAATTTCTCTTAATTCAGGTTCTTGAATATTACACACTTCTTGAACATAATCACATCTTTTAGCGAATCTGCACACTTCTTTGGGGTTGATCGGCGAAGTAATTTCACCTTTAAGTACAATCATATCCTGCTTTTTCCTGATATCCGGTATAGGTATCGATGAAATCAAAGCCTTTGTATATGGATGCATAGGATTACCAAAAAGCGCCTCTGAAGAAGCCTTTTCTACTATCTTCCCCAAATACATGACAGCTATATCATTTGAAATGTAATTTACAACTGACAAGTCATGAGTTATAAAAACATAAGTTAAGTCAAATTTTTCCTGCAATTCTTGCAGGAGATTGATTATCTGAGCTTGAATCGATACATCAAGAGCAGACACCGGTTCATCACATATAATAAACTTAGGATTAAATATTAAGGCTCTTGCGATTCCTATTCTTTGCCTTCTACCTCCATCTAACTCATGTGGATATGTGTTAATCAGCCTTTGTGATAAACCCACTACTTCCATGATGTCACGCACCTTAGATAATCGTTCTTCACGTACTTTAATTATTTTATTTATTAATAAAGGCTCTTCAATTGCTTCCCCTACTGTCTTTCTTGGATCTAAAGATGAAAATGGATCTTGAAAAATTATTTGCATTTGTCTTCTCATATATCTCATATCTTTATTTGAGAGTTCTCTTATATTTTCACCATCAAAAATTATTTCACCATCAGTAGGCTCAATTAATCTTAATATGCACCTGCCAAGCGTCGATTTACCGCACCCTGATTCCCCAACAACTCCTAATGTTTGTCCATCGTAAATTTCGAATGAAACATTATCAACAGCATGTAATAGGCCTTTAGAAACATTGAAATATTTTTTTAGATTTTTCACTTTTAGCATAGGTTCTTTTATTGACATATGATCACCATACCCTTATAAATTTTATTATTTATTTTCATTAACCTTTATATCATTAATATTTATCTGATTAATATTTGCTTCGGAGTATAAATGGCATTCAACAAAATGCTTATTATTAGCGGCATAAATTACCGCGGGTTTTTTTTGTTTGCAAATATCCATTGCAAATTCACATCTTGGATGAAATGTACATCCTTCCGGCAAATTACTTGGATCAGACATTAATCCTTTAATCGGCTTTAATTTCTGTCCCCGTTTTTTAATATTAGGAAGAGAATTAAATAGTCCTTGAGTATAAGGGTGTTTAGTGTCTAAAAATACATCTTCAATACTTCCATGTTCAAATATTCTCCCTGCATATATTATTGAAACTTCATCGCACATATTTGCTACTACTCCCAAATCGTGAGTAATCATTAAAATTGATGTATTATATTCAGATTTTAATTTTTTCATTAAGAGAAGCACTTGTGCTTGTATAGTGACATCTAAAGCTGTGGTTGGTTCATCTGCAATTAATAATTTTGGATTGCAAGCTAATGCCATAGCTATGACAACCCTTTGCTTCATTCCTCCGGAAAATTGATGGGGGTATTCTATACCTCTATTTTTAGGTATGCCTACCGTTTCAAGCATTCTCCCGGCTTCAATTAATGCATCTTCATGTTTCAAATTTTTATGCAATTCAAAGCTTTCTGCTATTTGGTCTTCTACTGTTAAAACAGGATTCAATGAAGTCATAGGATCCTGGAATATCATAGATATATCATTGCCCCTTACTTTTTCCATTTCTTCTTCGGATAAATTTAACACATCTATATCATTTACCAATATTGTACCACTTTCTATTATGCCTGGAGGATCTGGTATAAGATTTAATATAGACCGTGCAGTTGTTGTCTTACCAGCTCCTGTTTCTCCTACTAATCCTAAGGTTTTGCCCTTTTCAATAGAAAGATTTATTCCATTTAATGCACGAATCACCTCATCATCAAGAACATATTTTACATGTAAATCCATAATTTCTAACGCTTTCATATAGTTGCCTCCTACCTAAGTCTTGGATCCAATGCATCTCTGAGCCCATCACCCAATAAATTGAGCGACAATATTAATAACATAATTGCAAATCCAGGGAAGATAGCTAAATGACCGGCATCTCGTATATATCTTCTTCCACCGGAAAGCATTGACCCCCATTCCGGTACGGGTTCTTGAATGCCTAACCCTAAAAAGCTAAGTCCTGAAATAGATAAAACTGCAAAAGCAACACGTAAAGTTGTTTGCACTATGATTGGAGCTAAACAATTGGGTATTATATGTCTAATAATTATTTGATAATTACTAGCTCCAACGGCTTTAGATGCTTCTATAAATTCTTGATCCTTGAGGGTTATTACTGAACTCCTCATAATTCGTGCAAATTTAGGAACATTTGCAAGACCTATAGCTATTATAAGATTTAAATTACTGTTTCCTAATGCCGCTATAACTGCCATAGCAAATAATATGTTTGGAATCGCTAATAAAATATCTAAAAATCTCATAATTACATTATCTATTATACCGCCATAATATCCGGCTACAGCACCAAGTGCTGTCCCAATGATTAGACCTATACCAACCGTAATAACACCTGCGTATAGAGAAATCCTTGTTCCGTGGATAATCCTGGCGAAAATATCCCTGCCAAATTCATCTGTGCCAAACCAATGTTCGCTACTTGGGGGTTGAAGCCTATTTTTTATATCTTGCTTAATAACTACTTCTTTATAATCTGCAATAAAATCTGCAAATATAGATAATAAAACAAACATTATTAATATTATCAATCCTAACATAGCAAATCTATTTTTTTTAAGTCTTCTCCATATTTCCTTCGTTTGACTCTGTTTCTTATATGGTTTGCTATTCTTAATAACTTCCTCGCTTACACTCATCTTGCAATACCTCCAATCATTTTTATTTATACTGAGACTTTATTCTAGGATCAATAAACGCATATAGAATATCTACAACTAAATTTACTAAACTAAAAAATACCGCAAATGTTATAAGCCCACCTAAAACTAGAGGTGTATCTTGGTTTTTTATAGAATCAACAATAAGCCTACCTAATCCCGGCATGGCAAAAACTGTTTCAGTAAGCACAGCTCCACCTAAGTTTGTTCCCATTTCCAAGCCTATTACAGTAACTGTAGGTATTAAAGCATTATTTAAAGCATGTTTTCTTGTTATCATTTTTTTCGGTACACCTTTTGCTTTTGCCGTTGTAATATAATCCTGCCTTATAACT
>DNNJ01000041.1:5265-6504 GCA_003487955.1 Clostridiales bacterium
ATATAATCCTGCCTTATAACTTCAAGCAAAGATGATCTCATAGTTCTAGCTATAATAGCCATAGAGCCAAAGGATAAGGTTACTGCAGGCAATATGAAATGCTTCATGGTATCAGAACCTCCGGCCGGGAGCCACTTAAGACTAACTGAAAAGATTAGTATCATAATCAAACTTAGCCAAAACGCCGGCATAGAAACTCCAATTAGTGTAAAAATCATGCTCAGCCCATCCATAAGTGTGTTAGGTTTTACTCCACAAATAATACCTATAGGTATTGCTATAATAACTGCTAAACCTATGGATAATACGGCTAATTTTAGTGTAACAGGAAGCCTTGAAATAATTTCGCTAACAACGGTATTGTTTGTTATATAAGATCTTCCCATATCACCTTTAACTAAGCTCTTCATATAGTTTAAATACTGTACAAGAACAGGTTTGTCTAACCCCAGTTCACTTCTTAATTGGTCTATGGCTTCAGGAGTTGCTGCACTTCCAAGCATCATAGTTGCCGGATCGCCTGGGCTAAAACTCATTACAAAATATATTAGTACTGTTATACCTATTATTACTGGTATTATGGATGCCATTCTTCTTATTATATACTTTATCATAATTACCATTACCTCCCAACTCATATATCTGCATTTAACTTTTAATAATATTACTTATGTAAGACATAAATTATGTCCAACATAAGTAATAAATATCTCATAAAATGCAGTATAAACTCTGATTTTCAGTCTTATTTTTTTCGTACTAAATTGAAATTGACATTCCACATCGGATCCAATACTCCATCATAAGTATAATCTGCACTTCCCCCCATTACTAAAACCTTGCTGTATAGTGGTACCCATATTGCATCCTCCATTGCTAACTCATGGACTTGATTGTATATTACTTCTCTTTCTGCTTCATCTATAGTAGATGATCCTTTTCTTACTAATGCATCCATCTCTGGATTTGCATATCTTGCTACATTGTTTGTACCTACACCAGCCGAATGTATTAGAGAAGCAAAAAATCTATCTGGATCTGGTGAGGTAGTCCAACCATTTAAACTACATTGAAAGTTACCACTATTATTTAAATCCAGAAAAGCTCCTCTGTCCATATTATTTACTTTTGCATCAATTCCTATATCTAACAGATTTGCCTGAATAACTGGTCCTCCCTTTTCATCACCATATGAATTTATTGTTATTTCTAACTCAGTGAATTGCAAAAGTAACTTCC
>DNNJ01000107.1:0-641 GCA_003487955.1 Clostridiales bacterium
TGGCTTAGAACAAGAATAACTGATGCTTACGGTACTCAAGTGAAAATTGATTTTGAAGAAGAAGTAAACTGGACAGGATGGAAATGGGTTGAAGCAAAAATACCTGAAGGAATTGCTTACCCGATTACACTTAAGAATATTTACTTGGCGGAAATTAATGAAACAAGAAAAGATTCGGGAACAATATATATTGATAATTTAAGAATAATGTATGAGCCAAAGGACAAAGAGCTTGGTCTCAGGGCTGAAACCGTATTTGAAGATATAATGAAAAAACAAGCAATTACAAATTATAATGAAAAATTAACAATATCGAAGGGTAAATACAACTATGAAGATGCTAATGACATCATACATTGCGAAGGTATAATTTCAAACGGAACCATGAGTGCATCTGATGTCACAATGTGGAGCAACATAAAGTCTTTTATGGAGCTTGAAGATAAGGTATTGGTATTATCCTTGAATGGTCATATTAACAATATACATGATGAAAGGGAAGTAAGAATTTTGAAGGAAATTCTTGAAAAAGCAACACTAAAAAATGATGTCTTTGTAGTATTTACCGGAGAAAGTGAAAATACGGTTATTGAAAATAATGTAAGATATATCACTTATGACGACAGCTTTGAAATAGGCAT
>DNNJ01000107.1:894-2971 GCA_003487955.1 Clostridiales bacterium
AGAGGAATGTCCCCAATTATTTCAATTTTGTGTTGATATTGCACAAAATTGGGTATAATATTTAAGAACGGGGACATGGGTGTGCCCCCTGCCGCTGGTTAATATTATATATTCGGAGGAAAATTATGTGGGACGAGTTTAAAAAGTTTGCATTCAAAGGCAATGTTTTGGATTTAGCAATTGGCGTTATAATGGGCGGTGCTTTTGGTAAAATTGTGACATCTGTAGTAAATGATTTAATTATGCCTGTATTAGGATATCTAATGGCAGGAATGGACTTCAAAGAAATGAAATATGTAATGAGCGAGGCAATTATGGAAGGCGAAACCGTAATTCGGCCTGAAGCAGCAATTTTATATGGTAACTTTATTCAAAATGTTGTAGACTTCTTTATAGTAGCATTATCTATTTTTCTGTTTATCCGATTAATAAACAAATCAAAAGAAAGGCTTAAGAAACAAGAAGAACCTGCTCCTGAACCTGAAGCTCCCGCAGGGCCTACACAGGAGGAGCTGCTGACAGAAATAAGGGATTTGTTGAAAGAAAAATAATTACCCCTGCGGACTAATGAAAAAAGGCACAACAATCTTATAATGAGCAAATTGTTGTGCCATATAAGAGAGACACTGATTTGATAAACTACTTTTTAACAAACTATTCTTTTAAAGAGGGCAAGCCGGATGGATTCATGAAATAAGGAGCATACAAAGCTGCAAGCTTAATTGCTTCAACCATACTCAATTCTCCGGCCATTCCTGTACCTGCAATATTAAATGCAGTTCCATGGTCTACAGATGTTCTTAAAAATGGTAGATTATTTGTAATAGATATAGTTCTTTCAAAATCTACCATTTTTGTGGCTATATGTCCTTGGTCATGATACAATGACAGCACTGCATCGTATTCACCATTTAGCGCTAAATAAAACACTGAGTCTGCCGGTATAGGTCCGATTACATTAATGCCAAGTTCCTTTGCCTTTGTAATAGCAGGTATTATTTCATCAACCTCTTCATAACCAAACAATCCATTTTCCCCGCTGTGTGGATTTAGTCCTGCCACTGCAATCTTGGGGTTATGTATCCTAAGTATTTCAAGAGCATCCTTGCATCTTAATATAAATTCATAAACATTTTTTTCAGTAACTGTATCGCATGCTTTTCTTAAAGATACATGTCTTGTCAAAAAAAACACCCTAAGATTTTTAACCTGAAACATTGTGAGCGGATTTTTTGTATTTGTTAAATCCTCAAGAATTTCTGTATGCCCTATGTATGGAATATTTGCAGCCTTTAATGATTCTTTGTTTATTGGAGCCGTAGCTATGGCATCAATTTTTCTGTCAAGTGCCAATAAAATTGCTGCTCTTAAGATCTCAAATGCTGACTTGCCGCTCATTGCTTGAACTTTCCCGATTTTAAGCAAATTGATATCCACATTATTTAAATCAATCATATCTATCGTACCATAAACATACTTACCATCCTCCGGTTCTGCTATAACGTTTATTGCAAGTTGAATGTTGCAAAACTTCATGGCTTGTAACATTGTATCTTTGTCTCCAATTACTAAAGGCTTGCATATTTTATATATCTTTTCTTGATTAAATGCCTTTGCAACTATCTCCGGTCCTATACCTGACGGATCCCCTATGGATATTCCAATTATTGGTCTCTTCATTGCTTTAAACTCCTACCTTGTACAATATAGTTATAATCAAATTACAGTTTTTCACTGTAATAATTATCAATTCATTAAATTTCATCTGTTCTTCTTTTCTAATCATTAAGTACATTTCTTTGGCTTCTTATCTTAGCCATAAAGCCAGTTTAATTTGGCCTGAACCATGACAATATTGTATAATTAATTTATGGATTCGGAGGGTTGATGCAATTCCTCCTAGGACGCCTTTGGCGATTACCTGTAAAAAAGAGTATCTATCCATTCTCATAAGATTACATTATTTGGCTGGTTGAGGCCAGTTAACACTGGTTCCTCGTGTCACATGCAAGGTTGTGGGCTTATTTGAGAAGGAATGGATTTCTAAATCCAAATACTTTATTTAGGAGGTTTTCTA
>DNNJ01000398.1:0-1254 GCA_003487955.1 Clostridiales bacterium
TGGAGTTCAGACGTGTGCTCTTCCGATCTTAGCGGTAGGTCATTCGCAACGAATTCCCAAAATATGCGACCAAAGGGAGCAAATATTTTGGTGAATGAGACTGCGAGATGCCCTAACCCCATCGAAGACTACGTATCTTTAATGTTTATCTATAGCATCGATGGGTTCTTTTTTTATTGCCCGAGAGAATATAAATGTTGCAATAATTGCAGAAATAAACCTTGCAGCTAATAAAGGTACAATACTTGCTCCTGCAGCATTCATTACAAAAGTGTCTTCAAATACTGCATGACACGGGCCCAAAAACATGACTAATAAAAAAACACTTCTTTTGTCCACATTGTAGTCCTTCACACTTTGAAGGATAGCTCCTGCCCCAAATGTAAGTCCGAAAAATATACCGAACAGAAGGGATATTCCGGATATCTTGCTTAATGTAAATAATTTAGTGACAGGATAAAAAAAGTCCGATATTTTATCAATTAATTTTGTATCTTTAAATATTTCTATTACAATCATAATCGGCACTAATACCTTAGTAATATTCCATAAAAAGCTTAATAAATTAATCAATATATCTAAGAAGTAACTCATAATATCACCCAAACATCCTATAATATAAAATTCCCATTAATACTGAAAAAAACACCCTTACAACAATACTTGCTGCTGCACTTACTCCTAATTTTTTCGCTATTGCAGTTTCTGTTATCAGACTGTGTGCTATTGAAGTCATAATTGCAATTGTTGTTAATTGAACAGTATCAAGCTCAATGGCTGCAATTGCACCCAAGCCGGCATAAATATTCAAAAAATAGCTTAATATTATTATCAGTGAAGCTTCACCCGGAAGTCCAAATATCGACATTACAGGCTCAAAAAATTCAGCTAATATATTTAAAAGTCCTGATGCATCAAGCAGTTCAACTCCAATATATACAGGAACCAATATTTTCGATAGCTCAATAAGGGTAGATATTCCATTTTTAAAACCCCTTTTAAAGGTATCCGCAGTAACCATTTGCTACCTCCTTACACAAAAAAAATTATAGCATACAAATCATTTATTAACAATTTAAATTTTCTTATAAATTTGACTAAAGATTTTATATTTGTTAAAATTAAATGACAGAGGGACGGGGGAGCTGTCAGCATGACACTAACTTCATCTTCTTGACAAACGAATAGATGACAATACCACCGTCCCCCTGTCATAAAAATGGCCAAGGAGAGCAGCATGAGAGAAATATTAAT
>DNNJ01000398.1:1599-2822 GCA_003487955.1 Clostridiales bacterium
CCGAGTACAATAAGTACAGAAACAATGCCTACGGATATGAATTATTAATACCAAACAATCTTAAGCTTAATGAAGATATAGTAAGCGTAAAAAGCCGATTTAAATCAGATAACTTAGTAGTGGAAGTTTTCTATGATAATTTTTACAATACGATAAATTCCCATGCTACACATCTAAACTATGGCAACAGAGGCATATTAAGAAATCCTGAATTTAAAATTACAGATGAATACAATAGTGATTTTAACGGACTTTCAGGGCATATAACAATGTTTGAAAGAAGAAAGGTAAAAACTAATGAGCCGGATAGAAATTATTACGCAACTATTACATTTATAAAAAATACATATGAATCAATAACGGTATTTATGAAATCATCAACTCCTTTGAATATTAAAGAAATTATGCCGGAATTCAAATTTACAGCAAAAACGGAAACCTTGAAAAAGGATACGGTTTTTCATCCTAAGACAAAGAATTTCGATGAAAAAACCAAAGAATTCTACAATAAATATTTTATCAATAATGAAAAAGTAGATTTTGGTATTTTTGAACCTACATTTCCTTTATATGCATACAGGCTTTTGCAAATAGAGAATATGTTGGACTATAACTTTCCGGTAGCTCTTTTGTACAATAATTTTTCCCTTCCCTACAAAACAGATTACATGAATAAGGCAAAGGAACAAGGGAAGGTTGTGGAATACGGCTTATATACAATTGACGTAATAGATGGAAGAGAAAAAGATATAACCCTCGACATATTGGAAGGAAAATACGATGAATATTTAGATAAATTGGCTCAAAACTTTAATGAATATGATTATCCCGTGTTGTTCAGACTAAACAATGAAATGAACGGCGAATGGGTTTTATACAGCTCTCACAAAGTAGGCAAGGATACGGACTTATTCATTGACTGCTGGAAATATATCTATAATAAATTTGAAGAGCTTGGAGTGGATAATCTTATATGGGTATGGAACCCTAATGAAAAATCATTCCCTGACTTTTCCTACAATAACTATCTTTGCTACTATCCCGGTAATAAATATGTTGATATTGTTGGCTTGACATCATACAATACAGGCAGCTATTACAAGGGTGAAACATGGAGAAGCTTCTCTGAAGCATATGACCATTTTTATTACGACTATATTGATAGATTTACTCATCCAATGATGATAACTGAATTCAGCTGTGCTTCCATGGGAGGAGATAAA
>DNNJ01000309.1:0-453 GCA_003487955.1 Clostridiales bacterium
CATAGTTGTAAATAATCAGGATTAATATATTTTTGATTAAAAATTAAATTATTTTTTTATTTTCTTTGTCCCAGAAGACTTGACGTTTTTCCAGATAAGAATAGTGTGCCATTAAGCACGCAATACCTTCTTCATATGCGACATCAATATTTGCGCTGGGTGTTTTATTTTCTCTAATGCCATTAAGCCACTCGCGTAAGTGTAGATGCGTAACATCAACCTGACGACCGTTAATGACGGTGTTGGTTAATCCACGATCTGCATAATATTTTTCCGACGCTGATGTAACTGCATCTATTTGTCCCAAATTGGAATTAAATGATACCATAGGAGAAGTTGTATCTAATAATCCATTAGCTATTCCTGTCTTGTATTTGGTAGAGTTTCTATCAATTGTTATACTTATGCTGTTTCCTAACTCCATCGAAGCGTCATGTCCCATAAAAACCCGGC
>DNNJ01000309.1:630-5129 GCA_003487955.1 Clostridiales bacterium
TCATGTCCCATAAAAACCCGGCCGCGATTTCTACTTGAAGCCAAATTACCACTATACATTAAAGTTAGGTCTCTTTCCGGGTATTCAAATACACAATGCAAAGAGTCGGGAATTTCTCTTTTATCTTTCCAGTAATAAATACCACCTGAAGATGATACCGACTTGGGGATCCCAAGCCTTAACAATTGGTTCACAGCATCAAATTCATGAGTAAATAATTGCCCGATCATCCCCGTGTCGTAGGCAAACCACTGTGTCCAATTATAAAATCTCTCGATACTAAACGGAACGAAAGGAGTGGTTCCTAACCATTGTTTCCAATCAATATTTCTATCATTCCCCGGTTTAGGATTTCCTTTGCTGTCCAGATGCCTAATCCAAGCTCCCTCTGAAGTATTTCGGTTGGTTGTTGTTTGTACTAAAGTTATTTTTCCTAAAATATCTTTATCAATAATTTCCTTAGCTTGTTTAAAGACAGTGCTTTGAGTTATTTGATGACCGAGTTGAAAAGTGATATTGCTACTTTTTATTACTTTATATAACTCATTTAATTCTTCTTCCGAATGGGCCACGCTTTTCTCCAAATAGACATGTTTGTTGGCTTTTGCAGCTTCAATGGCCATAAGAGCATGGTGATGATCCGGAGTAGCGATTACGACCGCATCAATATCCTTGTCTGCTAGCATGTCCTGATAATGGAGATATCTTTTAACCGGATATTGTTTAGTTCCGGAGAAAATATTGTTGTCCGCAGTTACTATTCCTTTCTCAGCATGTAAATCAAAAACATCACATATCCCCGTAATCGAAACATGTAAATTTTCTTGTTCCAGCCAATTTACCAAACTATTATTCTTCTTCAGCCTAATCATTTCGTCAGGATGAATGAATCCTAATCCTTTTGCTAGGGCTTGAGCTCTTGTCCCAAAACCGATAAAACCGATGCGAATTATTTCTTTAGGTGCTTTATTACCATAGTCAGGAACGGGAAACTCCATTTGATCGAAACCTAACTCTTTTAAAATATCGTTTCTTTTATTCTTTTCATAATTATTTTTTTTCAACAAGTTAAAACCAAATAAACCCGCTACAGGTACTCCGGCTAGCGCTTTTATAACAGTTCTTCTTGAGATACCTCCTGATTGGGTTTTTTCAACTCTTTCGTTTCCATCAGGGTTGTTTGTCGGTTGGCTTATGTTTTTATTTACCTCTTCCATTTATATGCTTTTTAAAAATTGTACTGGTAAAAAAATCTAATCCGAAGGTTTTATTTGTAGGAAAAAGGAATAGTCCAAAAAGAGCAACTGATTCAATCAGTATTTTATTAACAATCAGGTTGCTTCCATCTGTTACAACGCTATATTCCAATCCCACAAGAGGAGGAGCACTTAAATAATAGACTAACAGTAATATCGATCCTGCAATAGTTGCTGGTTTAAATAAAAAACCTAAAATAATCCCTAATCCAATAGCCACTAATCCCCACGTATTAAGGAAGTCTACCATTGAAAGCAATTGTCCGTTAGATATTATCCACCTCGAAAAGCCGGATAAAATCCATTGGGATTCTTGTAAAAAGCCTATTGACGACCATTGAGGATTTAAAACCTTGGATATTCCCTCATATAGAATGTGCCAACCCAATAAAAATCTCAACGTTAACAGAAATAACAGTTGTTTTTTTGAATAGTAGGATTTATACGTCATTTTTTTTAGAATTAATCATATATATTTACCTATAAGTCGGATTGATTGATTTCAGGAGTATAATTTTTTCATTCTTTATTTCTTTATACCCTTACGTCTGTATTACCACCCTTTAGCAGTGATATGTCATGTGGCTGGTTCAGGGCCCAGGCCCCGTTAGTGAAGTCGGGTATGTCAATTGGCGTAGACCTGTTTGCGACGGACCATTCGCTCAAGGGTCCGATCACGCTCCATGAAGCGGCATCGTAAACGTCCATGTCCACGGGTAACCCGTTTCTCAGGCAATCGATGAGCCTCCAGTCCATCAGAAAATCCATTCCCCCGTGTCCTCCAATTTTTTTAGCAATGTCCTGCATCCGTTGGATCAATGGGGGGTTGTATTTTTTCTCGATATCCTGGAATTCGCTTTCAGATAGCCATTCCGTGTGATTTTCCGCTCGGGAGAGTCTTGCGGGCAGGGGGTATTTTTGTGCCGTAGCCTTGGTTCCACTTATTAAGTGTAAGCGTGAATAGGGCCTTGGGGTTGTCACATCGTGCTGAATGAGGATTGTTTGTCCCTTCACGGTCCTGATCAGCGAGGAGTTCATGTTGCCCCTAAAGGGAGCGTCGATGAATTGCTTGAAATAGTCATCATCCTTCGCCAGCTTTTTGGCGTGATTATTCATTAGAAAGTCTTCGGTAGACATTGATGTCATGTACTCCATGCGGTTTCCCCGGTTTATGTTCATGATTTGGGCAACGGGCCCCAGTCCGTGAGTGGGGTACAAGCTCCCGTTTCTTGTCATGTTTTCTTTCAGCCTCCAGCTTCGTCCGGGCTTCCCCCTGAAAAACAGGCTTTCCCCGATGTCGTGGATGTAGGCTCCCTCGCAATGAACGATATCGCCGAAGAACCCGTTTCGTGCCAGGTTCAGGGTGAGCAACTCAAAAAAGTCATAGCAGCAGTTTTCTAGAATGACACAGTGTTTTTTAGTTTTCTCGGATGTTTCCACCAGTCTCCAGCAATCCTGCACGGTCGTGGCCGCGGGTATCTCTACGGCCGCGTGCTTTCCGTGCTCCATGGCGTAGATGGCAATGGGTGCGTGTAGAGCCCACGGGGTTGTGATATAGACAAGGTCTATGTCTTCCCTCTCACATACCTGTTTCCAGGAGTCCTGCTTTCCTGCAAAGACTTTTGCGGGATGACCCGTTGTCTTGATTCTCGCCCTGGCTTTTTCCGCCTGTTCGGGCAACTCGTCACAGATGGCCATGATCCTGACGCCATCTATGTAGCTGACTCTCTCTACGGCGGCGCTTCCGCGTGCTCCCACACCTATGAATGCGACCCTGACCGTGTCTATTTTTGGCGCCGCGTATCCGCACATGTTGAATCTTTGGGCATGCTTCTTGTAGGCTTCCAGGTATATGGATTTTAACTGTCTTGCCGGAGGTTGCTGCTGGGGGGGCAATTCGCTTCCGGTTAATTTCCCGGTGAGCATGCTTCCGACTCCCGCCGCCCCGGCAATTTTAAGGAAACTTCTTCTGTTGAGTTGCATGACAAAATTGTTATGTTTATTTTTTCCAATTTTCAACTTTATATCCCCATTTCCCATAGTAAAATAGGTAGAAGTATGTAGGAATTAATATCAAAACAGCCCAACGTGGATACATAGGGTTGAGATCGATGATTTTTCCAAAAATTATGGGTGCGATTGCGTATGAGATCAACGTCATCAACAATAACGCGGAACCTAGTTTTGTATATTTGCCGAGGTTTCTTATTGCTAATCCCCATATCGATCCCCAGGTGAATGCAGATAAAAAGGCTTGGGCCAACAAAAACCAGACGGATATTACTCCATTAGTAAAAAAGGTGAGCATAGTTAAGGTAAATCCTGTAATAGCGCATAGCACGACAGCTTTCTGCTGGGTCAGGTATTTAGGTATAAGCAATGTGTTCCCAAAGAATCCGATTAACGTGAATGTCAGTGCATAAGTACTAAAATGCCGAGATAATGTAAAGGGAATTCCTAAGGCGTCACCATAGAGTATGCTGTTGTTCACCGCAACAGAAATAGAGCCGTCTAAAAACAGTGCAAGGACTCCCAGCGCGAGATAGGGAAAGCTGAGTATACTCTTGCGTTCTATTCCTTCAGTAATTTTATTCTCTTCTTCATCTTTCAGGTTAGGGATGTTTGAAAAATAGATCAAACCAGCCACTATCACGAAAAAAAGCGCAAGAAAGATGTAGGGACTTATAACCTTTGATAAATACTCCGTGAGTATTAACTCCTTTTCCGCTGGCGAGGTAATAGTCAGTTGATGGGAAATATCCCCTGCGTCACGTAACAGGATGCTGCTAAATATCAGTTGAGTTAAAACCCCGCCTAATCTATTGGCCATACCCATGAAACCCATCCGTTGTGCTGTGCTTTCTCGTGGACCAATTATGGTTACATAAGGATTTGCCGCGGTTTGGAGCAAAACCATTCCGATGCTTATTACAAAAATAGCTACCAGAAAAATGCTGTATTGTTGTGATAACGCTGCGGGAATAAATAATAACGCTCCACTAGACATGACAAACAAGCCTATTATAAGTCCTTTTTTATATCCTACTAGGTTGAGAAAACTCGAAGAAGGTATGGAAAAAATAAAATAAGATACAAAAGAAGCAACTGCTACCAAGGCAGCCTGTGCATTACTCAATTCGAGGCCCACCTTGAAATAGGGGATAAGTATAGCACTAGCCCAGGTCATTACTCCGAAAACGAAGAACAATATCCCCATTATTAAAAGCGGGCAAAAATAATTTT
>DNNJ01000163.1 GCA_003487955.1 Clostridiales bacterium
CAGTGCTGACGCACGAAATTTTTTTGTATGTTTCATTAAGCCGAAATTTAATATTAAATTAAAAACAGCCCTTGTTTGCCATTAAGCGAATATTTTGAGAATAAAAATTACGTATAACAAAATACTGCCTACCTTCTTTATTAAACAGGCAAGAATTGCAATTATCCCTATAATTAATATTTTTTTCTATACAACAACACCCCTTTCAACAACAAATACTCAAACAGCCAGTCTTAGCTGATACTTAACATCTGTTTTGTCTTTGATCCATTCAACATCGAGAACATATCCTTTAAAAACTAACAATATTAGTTTAATAGTCCTTCTTACACCTTTCTTTTTAACCCTTCCTATCATTTCTGAAGAATACAAAGTCAATGTATTTATTATATGCCCAAGGTGCATTAGATAATGATATCCCTTCATAGCATTCCAATTGTACGAAAAACAATGCTCATATGCATAACCATGATGCTTTTCAATCAGATTCTGCGTTTCTAAATTCCAACGTGGTCTACCCATATAATTACATCTTTTTTCAACATTTCTATCAGTTATTTCCTTAAAGGATATCCATGCAAATTTCTTTGTTGTCTCCAATTCTTCACCAGTTTCTCGGCTAATTTCCTTCGTTGTCTCCATGCACACTACAACATTTACTTTAATATCTTTGCAGCCGTTATCTCCATACCTGTATTCAATATTATTTATCCACCAAAATTCCTGCTTTACATTATTTATCTCAGCACCTGAATACTTTTCAACCATGCCTTTATCTTTTAAGCTCTCAATATCTTCCCACACAGTTTTTAATGAGCCGTCCTTTAACACAATCATATAATCCCACCCATAATTTTGACACAACTCCATCAAAGGTCCATTGGCATACAAACCGTCCAGTGTTACCGCTATTCTAAGCCTTGGAAAATGTTCTTTAAGCCTAAATGCCAATCTTTTGAATGCCTTCAGTTCACTATCTTGTTTTTTCTTTTCGGTATCTGTGCCCTCATCTTGATATTCCTTGCGATCCATAAATTCAGTCATGAATGGTATTGTTAATCCTCCCGGAAGTATTAGTGAAGCTTCTAATGCATTAGCATAGTATTGGTTGACACCCTCAGGCTGTCCCTTTTTGTGCTTTCTTAGACTGTTTTCACACCATTCCCATTCTCTTGTGAATTTATGCACCCCATCAATCGCTATTATATACTTTTTATTAACCAGATAATTTACAAATTTTTTATCCCTTATCAACCTATTTACTAAGTTCACAGCGGCATCTTCAATTTTCTCCACCTCAATTTTTACCAACAAGCGGGCCAAGGTGCAAGAATGGGGAAGATCTTCAAGTTCAGGAAAAAATGATCTCATATTTTCCATGAATACCATAGTCATTTCGCTATTCGAATCACGTCTTGATGACATATTAAATACAAAGGTAAAAATACCATAAAGCATCAATAACGACATTTTGTGCTCTATTTTGTTTGGATTTCTTGGGTCTTTAATCTCAGATAAATCCTTTATTATCCCTGGAAGATACCTTTTGTATACTTTTAATGTTTCAACGGCTACTTCATACCTATCCTTAATTTCTTCTTCCGCCGTTTTAAACTCACATTTACGGTTTAGTATATTCCTGTCTGCTTTCCTGTTATTGCATTCTATTACTACATCTTTTTCAAATTGTTTCTTTTTCTTGTATCCTACATAGGATTTTGCTTTTTTCATATAAAAAGTTTTATTCATCTCTATTACCCCCTCCTCCGAATAATCGGCTCCTTTTCTCCAGTAAGATATTTCCTAAAGTCTTTCTTCAGGGGGTACATATATATGTCTTTTGGTGATGAAAGATATTCATTGTGCCTATCTTGTCGGCCCCTCCCTTTTGTCATTCCAACTTTTATCCAATTTGAAGCTTTGTAACAGGTTCCAGAATAATTCTCAACATCTACAAATGTTTCAAGTAAGACCGGTTCATACATGTATTTCTTTAGCCAATCCTTTGATATTTGCCTTATTGCCTTACCTAAAACATGGCTAGCCAGATTATTTATTTTTACCCACGGTAGTATTAAAAAACGGGTGTTATTGATTACATAAATTAGGCGTTGTGATCTGTCATATTCATTCCACCCAATCCATTTATCTCTATCTTCTAATGCCCAAGCTGCTCCTGAAAAAAGCATACATCCCAATACTTTGGTCTTGCATTTTATCAAATACTTTATATTTGAACTATATGGCTTTGCATATTTTTGCGGATGATATCTTTCTATATATTCCTTCCACAATCCTATACTTCCCTGTGTATAAGCGACTTTAAGTTCTATCGATGCATAATCAGAAAGATTTCCTGTCATCTCCTTTTTTGGATTTGTTCTATCTGTTATGGGAATTGCCTTCATCGCCCTTCGTGCGCATTCTGCCATCTTTTCATTTTTAGGCGGAAGTATAATCTCTCCAATGCTCTCAAGATATTCTAAGAATCTTACGCCTGCTTCAACTTTTGGACTTCCCGCAATAGTTATCCAGTCCAAACATTCACATACAGTATTGGCTAGTTCCTTTCTACTAAAGTTACCAAAGTTATCCACAATAAATATTGCTGTATTAATATCCTCTTGTGTTATTTCACGACCACTAATTACAATTTTCTCTTCCATTGGGCTCCTCCACATAATTTTCCAATATTATTCTAACAAATATTGAAAAAGAAGTCCAGCTTTTTATTGCGAAAAAATTTATTTAATTGTTTCTGTAGCCTTCTTAATTAGCGGTTTCTAAAATCATGCGTCAGCACTGTTTTGCAAATAAAATCAACCCTTATCTTAGCACAATTAAAGATACATTCAACCATGAA
>DNNJ01000222.1 GCA_003487955.1 Clostridiales bacterium
TCCTCCTTTGGGGACATTCCTCTACCTGCAAAGGTTCACCCCATAGTAGAGGTGCGTCCCCATACCTTAATAAAAAAATATCACAAATTATATTATCTCCTACAATTTGTGATATTATCCCTAAATTTAACATATTATGTTATCATTAATTTAATATAACACGTTGGTTATTTTGCTGCTGCTATTAGTAATTTTATACATTCTTCAACGTCGGATTTATTAAATATTTCTCCGGAAGTATGAAGGTTCCTTGTTGGTATGGATATAACTCCGCTTGGAACTCCTTCCCGAGATGTGTGGATTTGTCCCGCATCAGTGCCGCCAAATTCCAATACTTCATATTGATATTTAATATTGTTTTTCTCGGCAAGGTTTGTAAGTAAGTCTTTTACTTCTATATGGGTAATAATAGACTTATCCATTAATTTAATTGCTGCTCCCCCGCCTAATTTAACATCCATTTTTATGCCGTCAGGTGTATCGCCGGTTGCAGTTACATCTATTGCAATTGCCAAGTCGGGTTCAATGCTGTACCCTGCTGTTTTAGCTCCTCTGCAGCCTACTTCTTCTTGAACAGAAAATACATAGTATACATCATTTTCTGTTTCCGGATGAGCTTTAAGCGCTTCGATTAATATATAGCAGCCTATCCTGTCGTCGGCAGCTTTGCATATTACACAATCATCTGTTTCGTAATACTCTGTTTTAAACACACACATATCGCCTACGTGAAAATTTCTTGTAATAAATTCTTTGTCGGTAGAAGCAACATCCAAGAATAATTTACTCATAGTTACTTTTTCTTTATCTTTTAATTCTTCCTGACAAATTACTCCTTCCAAACCATTATCAAATACCATGCGAAGTCCCAATAATTCTTTGGCATTTAATCCTCCCACATTGGCAAAGCGTAAAAACCCTTTTTCGTCAACATGAGTTATTATAAGACCTATCTGGTCCATATGAGCAGAAAATAATATTTTTTTGCCGTTACCTTTTTTTCTTGCTATAAGGTTGCCGAGAGGGTCTGTGGTTATTTCATCTGCAAGCTCTTTTATTTCATCCATAATCATTTCACGAATACTTTTTTCTCTTCCTGAAGGACCGAAACAATCGGATAATCTTTTCATTAATTCACTGTTAAACATTGCTACTCCCCTTTCTGATTCTCAATAATCACTTGTTTTGTAAGCTTTAAAGCACTATATAAGTCATTTTTACTTGCCACGCTTATTGATGAATGTATATATCTGCAAGGTACCGAAATCGCTGCTACCTTGGCGCCATTTTTTATTTTATGGATAACACCGGCATCATTTGCTCCTGATGTTGAGCGTCTGTATTGATAAGTGATATTATTGTCTTCAGCAATTTTAGCAACACTTCTTACAACATCAATATCATATATCGTGGCATTGTCCATCAATGACAATACTGCCCCCTTCCCGATTAATGTGGAGCTTTCATGTTCATCTACTTCAGGCATATCTGCACATACAGTTCCTTCCAATACTATGCCTAGGTCCGGCTCTAATTGATATGCCGCTGCTTCTGCTCCTCTTAAGCCGACTTCCTCCATAACAGTGAATACGCCGTAAAAATCTGCGTCCAATTTTTGGCTTAAAAGCTCCAATATAATGCTGCAGCCTGCTCTGTTGTCCAAAGCTTTGGCCTTAATCATATTGTCGCCGAATTCAACATAGTCGCTTTTAAAAGCTGCATAGTCTCCTACATTGACCAGTTTTTCTGTTTCCTCTTTTGTGCTTGTACCAATATCAATATATAATTTATCAATGGGGATTGAGTTTCCTCTTTCTTTGTCACTCATTAAATGGACTGCTTTAGAGCCGATAACACCCGGAATATTATTTTCTCCTACTAATACAACCTTTGAATTTAGAACTCTTTGGTCAATTCCTCCAACCGCCTTAAATTTAATAAAACCGTCAGAATCAATACAAGATACTATTAATCCTACTTCATCCATGTGAGCAGAAACCATTATGTTTTTATTTTTCTTGCCTTTATTGTGGGCTATAATGTTTCCAAGCTTATCAACATAAAATTCGCAGCCTATTTCTGATAGTTTTCCCTTTATATAATTTCTTACTTCATATTCACAACCTGATACGCCGGAAAGTTCAGTAAGTTCATTTAAAAACATAATATTTCCTCCAAATCAGAATTATCTAATTCATTTATAAACCTTGCTATTGCTTTTCCTGCAATTTCCACATCATATAAATCAATTGTTTCTACTGATGTATGCATGTAGCGAAGCGGTATCGACAAAAGTATACAGGGAATCCCGTCTCTCGATATTTGCAGCGCATCCGTGTCTGTACCGGTTCTTGAAGGCACTGCTTCATACTGCATCGGATAGTTGTATTTTTTGCATGTTTCAACAAATTTCTTTATAAGCTTTGGATTTAATCTTCCTCCGTATGCAACAATAGGACCTTTGCCTAACTCAGGTGAATCGGAAGGCATATCAGGTGTCTTGCCAAATCCTACATCCAAGACTATTCCGATATCGGGAGCTATTTTATAACTGCTTGTTTTTGCACCTCTTAAGCCTGTTTCTTCCTGAGCTGTTGCAGTAAAATACACATTGCTTTTATGTGATATTTTCTTTAATTCTTTTGCTGCTTCAAGCATAACAGCAACACATGCCCTGTCATCAAATGCTTTGGCGCTTATTACGCTTCCCTGCAATGATAAAGGCTCTCTATTTACAGTTGCAATATCTCCAATTTTTACTTTTTTTTCAAGTTCTTCTTTTGTGTATCCGGTATCTATATATAGCTCTTTTATTTTAATAGGCTTTTTTCTTTCTTCCTCACTTGTTAAATGAGGCGGCTTAATTCCGACAACCCCAAATATGTTTTCTTTTCCGTATACTGTTACATCCTGGGCAATCAATGATGCAGAATTAAATCCTCCCACTGTAGTGAAGCTTAAAAATCCACCATCCAATATTCCGGTAACCATAAGACCTATTTCATCGATGTGTGCAGCAAGCATTATTTTAGTGTCATTGCTGCCTGAGCTTTTAAATATATAACTTCCAAGCTTGTCTTTTTCAAATGAATCAGTGTATGGCTGAAAGTATTTTGTCAAAATATCGCCATTAATATGCTCGAAACCTGAAATAAATTGAGCTGAGCATACATCGAACAAAAATTCTTTAAGCATTTTTCCTCCTTCAAAATAAAATGTTAGATCCTGCGACCTAACATTTTTTAGAAATTACTTTAACAAATCATCTAGTGCATCTCCTATAGACTCTCCTATAGTGAAGTTTGTGTCTTCAGGTTGATAAGATGTACTATCTGTAGTTTCTTCACCTTTGTCATCTAGTATAAATGTCAGGTTAAGGTTTTTCCCTTTCAAATCTATGTTTTGCACTTTAGCTTCTTTTATTTCTCCAACCTTAACAACTTGTGCCGGTGTTCTTAATTTTTCAGTTGCCACCTTTGCAATTGGTATGAAGCAGTCAATGCTTCCATTAGCGTTTACATGTATTCCATCCAACAGGATGCGTGTTACTTCAACCTGTATTAT
>DNNJ01000045.1 GCA_003487955.1 Clostridiales bacterium
GAACTTTATTGTACTCTATCTGAAACGACAATATTATAAAAATCTGGCGCTTTGTTTATGCCTCATCAATAATATATACATTTCCTTTTGCACGAGTAATGGCAACATAGAGTTTATTCTTTGTCGACGGTGCAAGGTGACAGAGTTGTCCTGTCTTCTCAAGCTTTGATGCTGTTTTATTCAGTATAACACAGATATCCTGATAGCAATCTTCGCCCTTGATATCGCCCCAATTTTTGTGTCCGATGCCATACGACAAGCTTCTCTGATAATGTAATTTGATAATACAATCATTATTTAATATCTTTTGAATTTGATTAGCATCGGTCACGCGTAAAACTTTTGTATTGTCAGTTGACAATCGATTGGAGTAGATATTAATGCCAAGATTCTTTCTAACATAATCACAAACATTGGAACTACAACGCCAACTCCTTTTTAATGTTGAGCTGTCACAAACAAAGCCTTTACGCAGAAAGCGAGTTTTATAAGCAGTTTCATTATTATACAGTGAACAATTAACATTTCCGTCTCTACTTGTATCAAATGTGTGCTGATAGAAATCTCCCACAAACAACATATTAACATTAGTTTCCATTAGTTTCTCCATGAAAGAGAAATCTCGTCCAGCTATGTCTTGAACCTCATCAAAAACAAACTCGTCAAAATATTTTGAAATTCGTTCTTGAATTTCAGCAACTATTCCCTTCTTTTCTAGAAGAAACGCCAAGCGATTGCTGTATAGATATCGACTTGGACTTAAAAAATAATTTATGTTATCCTGTTTAACAAACCGGTTTGAATTTTTCTTAAACAATATCCCTTTTGCCTTTACTATGTCAGATAAAAAAGGTTTGAAGCAAAACCGATACAAAAACGTGAAATACGTCATTAATGTAATGCTATCAGGCCATATTCCGTGAAATTTGTCACGAATTTTATTTTCCAAGTTGATGTAATTGTTGTCAGTATAAGTTACAATTAAAGAACGTTTTTCGTTTGATAGCCGATCAACGATATATGAAGTCTTGCCTGCCCCAGCGACGGCAAGTATTATTGTCTTATCCATTCCTATAGCACCTTTTATATACGATGGCACAGCAATGGGCTTATCCTGATTTAGCAGTTTATAAGCAGCTTCCGTTTTATTGCTTAACATATACTCTTGGGCATCGTCGCCAAACAATCCATCACAAAGCGATTTATTATCCGCGTACAGAGCTACCTCAAATGTGCGTTTTGTATTATCAGTTTCATAGTTGATTTTGATATTTGCATCATCAGAGAAGTTAGCGTATTTTTGAACACAATTCTTTTTCCAATTGCTGTCATTATCTGTTACGACTGCAACCCGACAACCAATTAGTTTAGCAATTTCAAGATATCTTTTAAAACTTAATCCACGAATATCCATTATTCGAACATTGTCTTCTTCGGGTTTGCAACCTGTGACAGTTTTATAGAAGCGTTCAAATAATATGTATTCAGAAGGCCCTTCAACAAGAATAACCTTCTGAGCCAATGCAAATTCGATAATGTTTGCAGGTGGTACTTTCATAAAATATTCGGCAGTTTCTTCGCTTAAGTTTTTGAGCATTGTCGGTTTGCTTTCATTAGATGTGTGTAAAATAATCAAATTTGTTAATTCAAGCCGCGTACTTATCAGACTATTGTGAGTAGTTACGAATAATTGTCCATTTTGTGTATCTGATACCCGCTGAATCAACTTACGTAGATTTGTGTAACTCAAATGATTTTCTGGTTCTTCAATTAAAATAACATCAACATTTGTCCCGGAGTGTTCCAATGCAAAATCAGTTTTGATAAATACTTGTTTTCCAGTACCTTTATTGTCAATCCCAATAGCATTCTCGTAAATCATAAGGTCACTTTCAAAATCCATTAAAGAACTACTTCGAAGACCAAATGTATAATCTTTACCCGCTGGTACACGGCTATTGAGGCTTTTTAGATTTTGGGATTGAAACCCAATTTTCATTTGACGATATTTGCTTTGGTGAATGGCTCTCTCTTTGATATCTGCTTCTGTATATTGCTCATACATTCGTTTGATGAAATCGTTTGTTGCACAATCCGATCCCATATTTGTACTGTCAATCATCACACTACGTAGTTTCTTCTTGTAACCTGTATATCCATCATCCGCGAAAGTTGAAAAGCGTATAGAATAATAGTCATAGGGGAAATAGTCACTGTGAGTTTGAAGTGATTCTGTAATCTCTGTCTGATAGTCCATATTCGGCTTACATACAAGTCGAATACCGTCACAAATGACTCCGTCAGTATTGTTTTTTCCATTCACGGTAGGATCAGAGCAACCAGATAGGTAAAGTTCAATTCTCAACTCTGGTAAATTTTCAATTTTCCTTGCTCCATCATTAAATTGTTGCACAGCCTTAATATTAAGTAGCTTATCAAGCCCAATTGCTTCAACTCTGCGAACATTTCCGCTAGCAACAATATCTATAGCCTCAAGAACACTGCTTTTTCCAACTTCATTATCTCCGACTAAGATGTTGATTCTGGCATTTGGTTCAATAACGTACTTCATAAAGCGTTTATAATTGAACAACTTGATTTTCGTAATAGTGTATGACACAGTACCTCTCCTTCCACTAAATTACTTATATGGTTGAGCAACTATAGCTAATTTTTATCATAATCCATTTAAAATCGATATCCGATTATTGTTAAGATCTTGCTACTGGGTGAACTTCTCATTTTTGCAAATACACATATTGCCCGATAATCCTTGCCTGTAAATTTCATAAAATTATCCTATCCCGAAAACATTAAACAAATTATAATCCCGGAGCAGCAAATATTCAAGAAAAATGTTAAATTCGGCAATGTTTTGTAATTTTGCGCCTGCATTATTGGCAGAATAAATGAACTGCGGAAGAGAATTATTTTCCCTTCCGCAGTTTTCTGCCGATCAGCACGGCTGTTTTGCTTC
>DNNJ01000320.1 GCA_003487955.1 Clostridiales bacterium
TACGCCACGGATTTTGTCAGCGATCCGATTGGGCCGACCGGGATGGGGCTACCGCTCCGCTCCAGAGGTGGGACGCGCGTACGCGAACTCTCCTCCACTTGGGTGATGAACAGTCGAAATAAGGACTCTTGCCCTATTTTGGGGGATGCGGAGGGGCTTTTGCCCATCTCTTAACTGCCGGATCTCTTTATCGGTCTCATGATAGTCTTAATATCGAGCTAAAATATAGCTGAACACAGAGTTTTTCATACTGTCACCTCGAAAAAAAGCCGATGCCTACAATCGGGTAAGTCCTCATCGGTTGTATCGTAGCACTTATGTTACATTTAAACAGTGATAACTAGTCTTTGACTTGTCTTTTCATGAATAGCCAGTTGCTGATCGTAACAGTAAGAGGGCCCAATTGAAGTAATCTAATCGTCGTTTATAGCAGTTCCTGCTTCAATTTTTCTCTTACCTTTCCCCTGACTTGAATTAGTATATTAAGATATTCAGTATGTTTCGTTTTAAAAATAGAATAATTTTCTTTCGAAATTTGATTCATAGGTTGATACAAATCATTTCTCATTGTCTCTAGATAGTCTTTAAAACCCTCAAATTTTAAATTTAGTGTTTTGGCATAATCTTGTAGGTTACCAAACAAGTTCTCATAGTCATTAATGTAGTAACGAGTATCCTCATATCTGTCAACAATACGCTTCCAAAGGTTATCATATATGCTCCAGTCAACAGAGGCTGAGGCTTCGCTTATATAATCATAGAATTCGGTTGAAGCGACAATGGTTAAGTTTAGCTTGCTCAACATGCTTTCTATCTTAGCAACTCTATGTTGTTTGAGGAAAGAAACTTTATTTTGTTCTAAATTTGAACGGTGAGTAACAAACCACCCCACGAATGCAATTACTACAATAACCAATTGTCCAACTAAAAACATATTAGTATCACTCAATGCAATCCTCCTCGAAAATGGAAACTTTACGGTAACAATCTCATTCACTATCAAACCAGCTGCAAGTATACCTAGTACCCCATAACCCATAAGTACTTTTAAAGAAAGCTTTGGCCTTAAGAAGTAGATTACTGTCAAGGCTAAGCTATTTACTGCAACCAGTATAAAGGAAAAAAGGCTAGGCACGATAAAATAGTAGCCAATTGCGGAGACATATGAAAAGTAAGATATGTTCGAGAGCCCTTTATCAATTGTGATTCCTATTTCTGTCGCGACTTTCATAATTCTATCTTTATGGGCATACCCGATTATATTTCCTACGGCAAGGGGTAGACCATACCTTACAAAAAGCCAGTTAAAGTCACCTAACAGGTTAAAGATGTCATCACTTTGGGCAAACATATTTAAGCTTAGGTTACATAAAACTAGAACACCCCAAAAGCTAACCCATGTTATAAAACATATAGCTACAAACTCCATTGCCGACTTAAAACTATTAATATTCTCAGAAAAAGTTTTAGCTAACGTGAAATCTGTACGTTCTGAGAGTTTATCGTTAACAAGAATAAAAATTCCAAGGGCGCTGATACCCGAAAACGCATAAGACAAATCAACCACGATATCCCTCCAATGTTTCCCGTGTTTCCATTCAAAGGGCTCCTTTTTCCATTCCCTGATTTGTTTCGAAGCCTTTTAATCAGGAAAAGTATTCTTGATAGGTATCACTCACTTCTGTCTATCACCGTTACCTTATCAGTCTTCACTTTGACAATTATCCCCCCCATACTCCATTTCTTACAGAGCCTGGGCAATGAATTTCAACATCTTATACTGGGTTGACGTTATATCGGTTAACTTATGATTGCCCGGTCAGTCTTCGGTAACTTCCATAATCCACATTTCTGCCCGAGGATCATCCGAATCTATGGCAAAATGATTGATAACTTAGTCACCTTAATCTTATTAGCCAGTTCATTTTCGGATATACTTAGATGCCTGGGCAAGGTCCCAAGGCTCACTAGATAAGCATGATTTCCTCGACGACTTCTACCTGTTCCGTGCATAAAAGATTGAAGGCATCGACATATGCCGCCTCAAGATCTGCCTCACTAATACTTTTGCTATTCGGGCAATTCTTCTTGCCGTGCTTTATCGCTTTGACGCAACTCCAAGCTTTTTTTTCATACTGCGACTTAGCGTGCCAGGTCCGGCGGGAGAAATGACTTCCGCAAAATCCGCATTCAATCATCGAGGAGAAAGCATACTTGCGGCTGTATTTTTCACCTCTCCCCTTGTTGTTGTACCGGCTGCTTCTCTGCTTTAAGATCTCCTGAGCCTTGTCAAAGCTTCTAGAAGAACTTGTCCAAAGTAAGTATACATAACTTGCCAAAACACGTTAAAAGTTAAAATACACGGTTGATTTCTGGCGATTATCCGAAAGTATTTGATTTCTAAGTTTTATCTATTATGGACGGCTTCAAAACGAACCCATCACTTGTCCCACACTTTTTTGTCACTTTCTCAATGGTTTCATCTCTAATAGAAAGGAATCTTGTCCAATCTGTGCACAACCCAAAAACACCATTAGTTGTGAGTAGTTGTTCAACCATTTCTTCTCTTTTTTCCGGATTCTCTTTGCAGAATAAGAAAAGGCAGAGCAACTGGATACCACTAAGTAAACAATGATTTCTATTAGTTGAGTAAGTTATCATTTGTGCAGGAAATGGATCTTCGGTCCTCAAATTTAATGGAACATCTTTGAAGGCATTAACAATTAATATTCCCTTTGGACTTGTCCCATTGCATGAGATATATTCACTAACCCATTTTTCCAATTGAGCAGCATGTTTTTCTGATGCACTTTTTGAAACTCCCTTAACCTCAACAACCGCCACCTTATCCTTGTAATTAAGAATAAAATCGTCTCGGCCAGGTAACCCCTCAGCAACGACAAACCCGAGCTCACTAAAAACTTTTCCAACCTGGACTTCCAAGGCTCGGCCCGTTCCAGAAAAAAGAATCTTATATTCTTCAAAACCAGCGATAACTTTCTTTTGCTTGCTAATCTCATGGGTAATTTTATTTAGGTCAGACTCATATTTTTTTAAGGCTAACCTTCGAGCCTCTTCTTTAGGAAGAAGATAATTCAAACACCAGGAAGGCAGCCGAAAATCTCCGGTGCTTTTATTTAATTCTTTTACAAGATATACAATTGATTTAAGAAAATCTTTCTCATGTTTTTCATCTTCATCATTATAAGAATAGGTGGGCATGAAGATTAAGTTTCCTTTTTCAAACGGCATAAAAGAACCTACTACCTTATCAGTCCCCTTTATGAACCATAAAGGGGTCCCTACAGGCTTCTTGAAATAAGCTCTATAACAAAAAGAATCTTTGTTCCGATCCCAGAATACAGAAAATTGCCCATCACCTCTAAAATTAATGCTTGTTCCGCAGGCTTCAACCGTTTCAAATTCAACCGGCAACACAGAAAGAATATTTACTTCGGACGTTATATAAGTAGTGAGTCTGTTCCGACCTGTACCTGAATACTCCCTTTCTCCGGTGTCTACATAGCAAATTTGGTCACCAGGAGTAAAAACAATTACCGTGCGACCAAATTTTAAAGTCTCAAGTATCTCGAATTTTCTTCTTTCTATATCTTTTATTAGTGCTTCGGAATTAGATTCATTTAAATTGCGGTAGCCTCGATATACCTTCCATTGGTTAGTATCGTATTCCGTAAGAACATATTCAAAATCAATTAAAACTATATCGTAGTCCAGAAACGAAATGGGTGATCTAAAATGAATATTGTCCGCAAAATCATGGTCAAAAAATGATCCTATTGTTATCATCCTCATTGCTTTCATCCTTTTTCTCTCCTTGCATTCACGGCTATAACTGTGAAGCCCGAATGAACCTTTACGACCCACATACGTTCATCTTACGTGCGTTTAAACTAAACTTATGCCTCGTGTCTTATGGCCCCCCTATATGTTAGGATAGTTG
>DNNJ01000263.1:0-3483 GCA_003487955.1 Clostridiales bacterium
CACCCTATGGGAGCATTATATTCCTTGTTTGCAAACAAAAAACGATTTTGCTTTAGTAACCCGGTAAACTTTTTATGGCAATTACTGCAGGTATTTGACCTTGTTATAGATGCTGCTCAAATTGCCCATGCCCAATAGACGAGGAGGGCGGTTGCCAAATTCCACCGTAATGCAAGGGATTCCAGACACCTTAGAGCCCCAGGCCACCGTGTAGTAGTCCAGGAGCTTTTCTTTGATTACACCACCGAGGGCTCCCGGAGAAGTTCGCCCTTGGCAAATCTTTCGATGTTCTTGATACAGCTTGACGCACTGGCAGAATTGTGAAATTCAATCACAGTATACCAATCATGAATAACTTGTCGGACGCGTTCATTTATTTACATACCACTCCTTTCTTCTTAACAAATTTGTATTTGCACCTTTTATGGTATTTTCCAAGGATTTAACGAGTTTTTTCAAAAAAGACTATTGACATTTATCTTCGACTATGTTGTAGTATTTACAACGCATAATTCCCGGACAATTATCCTCCATGCCTCGCTGTGTCGTATGACGGAAAGCTGGGTGATTCCAATGGTTTAGGGCAGTTTGTCCCGCAGGGTGCGGAATGTAGGTTTTTGGGTTATTTTCGGCGTATCTCCAGCATCTCAAATTCAAATTTATTTACGGAGGTATTTACCATGATTAAAACAAAACGACTCCTCGCAATGCTTCTGGTCGTTATAAGCCTCATGGTTTTTACGGTTGTTCCGGCAAGTACGGCTCCTATTCAGTCTGCTCTAGATTTAGGTTTTACATTAGATTCAAGTGTTTACACGGCTACATAGTATTCATCTACTAATGTAATAAATGTTTATAATGGGAGTCATTATTTAGGATCTGCTTATCAAAAAGTTGGTGTTGCGGTGCAGAAAGCAAACACTAAGCGCAAAACTGTGCTAATCCGTCTGCAATTAGACCCCGAAGACACAAAATATAGCGGTACTTTCTATCATGGGATCAATAAAACTGGACGAATGACAATGACTCTTGGCACTGGTCAGTCATATGTCAATTTCGCTCCTGATTCTTCAGCGGTAACCTATAATGATACTTTCAGTTTTTCTCTTGGTGGAACGGTCAATTCAAAAGGAGAATTCGGTGGAACTATCGGTATCGGAGCATCCACCACAACTACTAATAGTGGGTTTACTGTAATATCGAAAATAACAAATAGTCAGAAGACATACGCTACAACCTATAACTATTCGCCTTCATGGAATATTGTTTCGACCACTGCCAGGAAGAATCTAAATAAGTGGCTTAATAGTTCTCACAAGGAATATGCTATATATCAGTTTGATACTCTCAATGCTTCCATGCCCTCTTTCACTATCATATATAAGGTAGGTATGTGGTACTCTACCTCTTCAAGTTCAACCTGGAACGGCTCCACATGGGATACAAAAACAGTTAAATATAATGGTTTTTAGGTTTTTAGGATGTGTGAACCTGTTGATGTATTCAGGAATTTATCATGGATAAACCGATGGATTTAGATTATATCAACAGGTTCTTGATTTAATTTGAATATTTCGAAAGGGGCAGTTGTTTATTATGACAAAAACAAAGCGAACTATACTTATTGTATTGGTTTTATTCGTTGTGATAACCTTGGCTATTATGACAAGTGTTCGGTTTGGGTTGTTTCAAAAAAAGGCAGACGATAAAGATAGTTATGATATAAATATTGAGGTATTGAACTACTCAATTCCTACGGATATCGTGTTAATCGGTGAGTCCATCCCATTTAGAGAGGCATTGATTTATAGAAAATTAACCAATGTCACTTCTGAATTATTGGAAACACATAAGAAGTATCAAGTGATAATTCTATCAGATCTTGACGGAACGCTTTCAATATCTGATCAAGAATTATTAATCATAAAAGAAAAAGTAGATAATCACACAAGTGATTTCTATTATTTAGGCAAAAATCAAGCCAATCGATTGAAGCAACTTGGCTTTGTTGATTATGATTGGCCTTCAGACGATTACTGCATAGCCGTCGTCATGTTTGAAGGAAAACAAGATAATTTCACTGGGATATGGGCTGAATCGGATGTTCAGGCAACGAAAGACAATAGAGAAACTTTAGGACTTCTCCTGGTTAAGCAATTTATTCGTGTTTTAAGTTCTAACAACTGAATCACTATCACTTAAGGTTAACCTAAAAGTTTTGCTTAAAAGACTAGGTGTTTAATCGCGTGGCTATGGGACAGTCTGCCTTTGTCTGCCTTTACGAGTACGAAAGTAAGCATTTTTGACACCTACTTTGGCAATTTCGCCTTCGAGAGGGAGACTTAACCAAAATTGATCTTGGTTAAGTCTCAATATGAAATCGATCTATAATAATTGCGAGGGATTTTTTTTATGATTCATGTAAAAAATCTAAACAAAACGTACCATACAGGAAAAGATTCTTTCATTAAAGCTTCTTTGGACATCTCTTTCGAACTCCCTAATACTGGAGTTGTATTTGTCTTAGGGAAAAGCGGATGCGGCAAAAGCACCTTACTTAATCTGTTGGCAGGTTTAGATTTTTGTGATTCTGGAAGCATTGAAATTAACGGTGTAGATGTTACTAGACTTTCAGAAAAAAAATGGGATGACTTCAGAAATAATTATATCGGTATAATTTTTCAAGACTATAATTTAATTGAGGAGTTTACAGTAGAACAAAATCTTGAGATACCCTGTTTAATCCAAGAAGATGTTAACAATGATATAGAAAATGTATTGGAATATGTCGATCTCAAAGGATATGAAAAAAGGAAAACCGGACAATTGAGCGGCGGTGAAAAGCAGAGAGTTGCTATTGCTCGGTCACTTATAAAATCTCCGAATATCTTACTTGCTGATGAGCCAACAGGCAATTTGGATGAAAAGAACAGTCAGCTTATTTTCAAGTTGCTTAAGAAATGCTCCCAGAGTTGTCTGATAATAATTGTTTCTCATAACGAGGAAGCAGCATCTCAATTTGCCGACATGATTTTACGTATGAAAGACGGAAGATTGATATCTTGCGAATCAAACAAAATAAATAACATAGAAATTACCGTCGAACAACATTCCGAAGATGGGATTTTGTTGCATACTGAAACAGTTCATCATTTACATCAGATCCCCGAAGTAATTCGTAAACAATGTATTGATCGTTTTGGTGTTTTTCGAGATGTTTTCAAAGGTAATTTCAAAATAATATTAAAAAGAACAGAAACCACTGATGTCCTTAACTGCTCAAAAGAAGTCAATCATTTGATTGGAAACAAAAGCAAAGACATCGCTTTGCCTAAGCTTGCACAGTTCACACAACTAAATGTGAAAACAAAAAAAACAAGAGTTATTGTTACTTGCTTTCTTTTGATTTCAACAATGATATTGTTTCTTTTAACATCTGTACTTTTGTCTTACCGAGCAAGCTTGTCATTTAAAAAATATATC
>DNNJ01000263.1:3693-5387 GCA_003487955.1 Clostridiales bacterium
AATATATCGTAGATTATAATACACAAAGCGGTTATTTTGGAGTTGAAGTCTCTTATAAAGACCTTTTTTTAAGAGATAACAAAACAACACTAAAAAAAGGACGAATCGTTAAGGAACAACTCATCTCTGCTTTTTCTGAGGAAAGAGTATATCCGCTGCGTTCTGGCGAACCAATACTAGATGAGGAATCGGGAAATATTATAGATTCTGCACAAATCGTTTTTATTCATCCCTTTGAACAAATTACATGGTTAAACTATTCTGGTTCACTGCCTCTTAAATCCAATGAGATTGTTATAACTGATTATATTGCAACGAAATTAGCACTGTCCGATGATTGCATTGGCCAATATGTGTTGATGCGCGACAAAAGGTTCAAGATTGTTGGAGTAGTGATGACTGATTATCGAGAGTTCAATATCGTGGAAAAAATAGGCACAGAACAAATGACAGATATCGCAGTCTACAAACTTGAAAAAGAATACTGTTCCGTTTTATGCTCGGATTTATATTACGATGAAATCAATTTACAAACAAATGAAATAAATCTTTTGCGTTCTAATTTCTCTGTTAGCGATAGGATCAGTCGATATGTTAGTTCGGAAATATCATATGGCAGTATTGATTTAATTAATGACGACTCTTTACTATATGGAAGACTCCCTGAAGGTAATGATGAAATAATTATTTCTGAAAGTATGCTTAGGTTTATTCATGGTGAGCAAATAGACGTTGAAATGGTAATGGGACAGCAATATTATTTTTTAGATCTTGCAGCTATCCAATATCAAGGTTTTTTTTCGGACGAACTTAACCTCTACGATTATTTTCCTAATGGTGTTAAAATCGTGGGTGTTTATGACGAATTAAGCGAAAACCTACTTTGCTCGCCATATGTTCTTATCGATGCATCTGTGTGGAATATATTGAGAAATAATTATTTTAAGGATTATTTTCCAGATAGCTATTGTGTATCTTTTTACTCAAATGCTGAAGAAACAGTTAGGGCTTTTCAGAAAAATACTTTAACTTGGATTGAACCTATTGCAACAGAAATTTATTCCTTTAATAAAGCTATTACTGATTATAAACTTTATACGATTTCCATATTTATACTTGTTTTGCTCGTCGTGATATTTGTATTGATGTCGTGTTTAAGTTTTAGCATTAGAAATGCATCGAGAAAAATTGGGATCTTACGCGTATTAGGAGTGCGTCAAAAAAATACGATTTGGATTTTTTTGCTGGAAGTCTTATTTATTGATATTATTTCTATTGTTTTTTCCTTAATTTTCTCAGTGTTATCTGTAGTTTTCTTTAACCAAGATTATAAGAAAGAATTTTTGGATCGCCCCTTTGATATACTATGTGTTAATTATCCTTGGGTTATATTTGCGATAATTGGCATAGTGATCCTAAGTGCTATTGCCGTGCTTATACCACTTTGGAGATTTTCAAAGAGCAAAATCATTCGTTTGTTGCAACTTCAAGCCACATGATATTTTTACATTGAGTAATTACAATGCGAACTAAGGCTCTACACTCGGAAGAAGAAACAGCCCCTGTGTTACTGCTAGCCTATAATGCCCAGAAATAGACGCCATTTGTTGTCCAGAGACTGCCGGACCTAGTGACCAGGGAGGGAGAGCTAGAGTAGCTCTCCCTCCCTGGATGACCAATTTCACCATATGATC
>DNNJ01000229.1 GCA_003487955.1 Clostridiales bacterium
AACATTTTTCCTGTTTGGTATCCTCCGTTTTCATCATCCGTTATAATCGATGAAATGGAAGGATGCGACAAGTTGCATATCAGCTCATCGTTATCCACACCCAGCAAAGATAATTCGTCCGGTATATTGATATTATTTACCTTGCACATTTCCGATACCTGCAAAGCGAAGTTATCATCGCATGCAAACAGAGCCACCGGCTTGGGCAAACCCTGCAGCCAGTTATCCAACTCAACATGTTCCCGACTCCACTGCATACTATCCAATAATTCAGACTCAAAATAATAATAACTCCCTTTTATCCTCTCAACTTCACGACGATAGCCTTCTGCTCGGGCTCTTGACCAGAAGAAATTTTTATTCCCGTAAAAAGCAAAGTTTTTAAAGTACCTTTTAGCAAAAAACTGAGCAGCCATCACACCTGCACCGATATAATCACCCGATATCCTTGAATATTTTCCACTTACATTCTTGTAACTCTGTAAAAAAACAGGAATATCCAACTGATCGAGAAAATCCACCCCCTCATACTCCCATTGAGCTATAACGGCATCTATCTCCCACTCTTTAATTCGCTCCACAATACCGGCTTCACCGTACAATGCCTTATAATAGGAAGGCAAGCGATAAAATATCCAGGGGCCGTTTTCATTGGCGTATTGAATTAAACCGGTCAGAAAACGCCGACTAAACTCGGCAGTAGAATCTATAAGCACCAAAACTTTTATCATTTATTACCAATTTTTCTGTTAAAAAAATTGTACCCGACAATATTAATTATGCAACAAAAGTACTGCAATAATACATATTCCAACATTCAAACTCTATATTTAACACAATACCATCTCATATTTACGCTATTTGTCAGTTTTTTTTCGTTTTAATTCAAATATATATTGTTAACACAACCTATTTTTGTAAAAAAATAATAAATCCATGAGTTAGCCCATAAATGAATAATGAAAAACGATAATACATACAATTATCTTGTTTATTTAAGAACATCGAAAGGAGGTTGAATTAATAGAAAAATGAAATTGCAAAAAATCTTATCTAACATCTTCAAAAAGCATTGCGGTTTAGGCATAGAAAGTTTGAAATTTAACTTAACATTATGAATTGAACACAAAATTAAAGAGAACACTTTGTATTACCGTAAACAATACCTACTGTTAAAAGTTATTTTTCTCATTAAAGCAAAAAAAATATTAATAATAAATAAGAGCTGTTTACATATTTATGTTTCAGATAAATTTGAACGAATAAAAAATATTGTCAAGAAATGAAAAAAAAGAAAATGACGTTTTCCATGCGAAAAACTCAATTGTTTATTCAAGTTTTTTTCTTCATGTTGTTGTTTAATGGTTTCTCGTTACGGGCAGCTGTTAATACCAATGACATTACCAATGAAAAGTCTAGTGTAACCCAACAAAACCGGACTGTAAAAGGTAAGGTCGTTGATGAAAAAGGAATCCCTTTACCTGGGGTTACAATCACTGTTTTAGGCTCCTCACGAGGTGTAATTACAGATAATGATGGTAATTACGCAATTGATGTAAAACAAACGGATGTGTTGGAGTTTTCATTTGTTGGCTTGGAGTCTCATATAGTTAAGGTTGAGAATAATACTGTTTTGGATGTGGTATTGATTGAGAAAGTAGATGAGTTGGATGAAGTGACTGTAGTTGCTTTTTCTAAGCAAAAGAAAGAAAGCGTTTTGTCTTCCATCACTACCGTAAACCCAAAAGAGCTAAAGGTTCCATCAAGTAATCTTACAACTGCTTTAGCTGGAAGGGTATCTGGACTCATTTCATATCAACGCAGTGGTGAACCCGGCCAAGATAATGCTGATTTTTTCATTAGAGGGGTGACTACTTTTGGGTATGCTGCTTCACCTCTAATCCTAATTGATGGAGTCGAAATGTCCTCCTATGATTTATCTCGTCTTCAAGTGGATGACATTGCAAGTTTTTCAATCATGAAAGATGCTACAGCTACTGCTTTATACGGTGCCAGAGGTGCAAACGGAGTAATATTAGTTTCCACCAAAGAAGGAAAAGAAGGAAAAACACAAGTAGCTATTAGATATGAAACATCAGTTTCCTCGCCTACAAAAATGGTTGAATTAGCTGATCCCATAACTTACATGAAGTTACATAACGAAGCGGTACTTACAAGAGATCCTTTGGGGATACAACCTTACTCACAAGAGAAAATCGACAAAACCACATCTAATGTAAATCCATTGGTTTATCCTTCTGTAAATTGGTATAACACATTATTCAAAGACAACGCAATCAATCACAGAGTTAATCTAAACGTAAGTGGAGGTGGAAAAATTGCTCGCTACTATATTGCTGCAACTTTCAACCAAGATAATGGGATATTAAACGTCGATAAAAGAAATAATTTTAACAGCAATATCGATCTGAAACGTTATCTTATTCATTCAAATATAAACATAAATATCACCCCTACAACCGAAGCCATTGTTAGGTTACATTCAACTTTAGATGATTACAAAGGACCTATTGATGGTGGTTCTCAACTTTTTAACAAAGTGATGCGTACAAGTCCTGTTCTGTATCCTCCTTTTTATACGCCTGATGAAGGACATAAATTTTCCAAACATATTCTATTCGGAAATTTTGGGACAGGGAATTACATTAATCCTTACGCAGATATGGTGAAAGGATACAAAGAATATACAACCTCAACTATGCAGGCAATGTTTGAATTGAAACAAGATTTAGGGTTCTTGCTTGAGGGGCTTAAAATCAGAGGACTACATAGTGAGAACAGGTATTCCTATAACGATGTAACGCGTAGCTATAATCCGTTTTATTATTCAGTTTCTAATTACGATAAATATTCCGATACCTACATGCTAGAAGGGCTCAATGTTGCAACTGGAACTGAATATTTAGACTACAGTGAAGGTCAAAAAAATATTGAAACAACTGTATACACTGAAGTTGCGATAAATTATGATGGAGTGTTCGATGAAAAACATGAGGTAAGCGGTTTGCTGGTTGGGACCAGAAGAGAGAAAAAAACAGTAAATGCAGGAACACTTCAACTATCATTACCGTACAGAAATCTGGGGTTATCCGGAAGAGCCACATATTCATACGATAAACGTTATTTCATTGAAGCTAACTTTGGATATAACGGATCAGAACGTTTTTCAAAGCAACAGAGGTTTGGTTTCTTTCCATCAATTGGAACAGGCTGGATTATTTCTAATGAGGCTTTTTATGGAGAATCATTAAAGAATGTGATGCCGAAATTAAAACTAAAGGCCACACATGGTTTAGTAGGTAATGACAATATCGGCGGGCCCAGTAATCGCTTCTTTTTTTTATCGGAAGTTGATATGAACTCTTCGTTTTCTTACGTATTTGGTTCAGAGTTTAGTTATACCAAGCCTTCTGTTGCTGTAACAAGATATGAAAATCCGGATGTCACGTGGGAAGTTTCAAGAAAAACTAATGTTGGATTTGAAGTAAATTTGTTTAATTCTGTTGACATTATCGCAGATTTTTTCCGTGAATATAGAAGCAGAATTTTGTTAACAAGATCATATATTCCCAGAACCATGGGTTTATGGGCTACTCCCCTGGCAAACCTAGGTGAAGCAGAAGGCAAAGGGTTAGATTTTTCCGTTGATTACAGCAAGATATTTAATAAAGACTGGTGGGTCAGCGGTCGTGTTAATTTTACATATGCAACAAGTAAGTATAAAAAATATGAAGAACCGAACTACTCATCTACACCATGGCTTTCTAGAGTTAATCAGAAAATTGGGCAGCAATGGGGATATGTGGCTGAAAGATTATTTGTTGATGAAAACGAAGTCTTAAATTCTCCTGATCAAGGATCCAACGTAATGGCAGGTGACATCAAGTACAGAGACATCAATGGTGATGGGAAAATATCAACCTTAGATATTGTACCTATAGGTTACCCCACAATGCCTGAGATTGTATATGGCTTTGGCGTTTCTGCGGGCTACAAAAACTTGGATTTTTCTTGTTTTTTTCAGGGAGTAGGTAGAGAATCCTTTTGGATTGATAATTACACGACCGCTCCTTTTATCGACACTGACGACAATTCATCAGTAATATCGCAAAATGCTCTGCTAAAAGTATATGCCGATAATCATTGGTCAGAATACAATCGTAATTTATATGCTTTGTGGCCACGATTATCAGATGAGCCCATTTCAAACAATAATTTACGTAGTACTTGGTTTATGCGTGACGGTGCATTTATTCGACTAAAATCCTTAGAGCTTGGTTACACAGTGCCAAAAGAACTAACATCAAAAATTAACTTATCGACATTGCGTTTTTATGCAAATGGGACTAATTTGTTGACATTTAGCAAATTTAAACTTTGGGATCCAGAAATGGCTGGGAATGGTCTTGGTTATCCAATACAAAAAGTATTGAATTTAGGTTTTCAAATAACTCTTTAACAGTAATATATTATGAGAAAATATTTAAGTATTATTTTTATTTTATTCATTGTTTACGCATGTGATGATTTCATGGATGTTGTTCCAGATAATATTGCAACTCTCGACAACGCGTTTAGTGATAAAGAGAGAGCAGAGAAATATCTTTTTAGATGTTATGCGTACATTCCACCATTTGGAACTTCCACAGAGCCTGGTCTAGTGAGTGGCGACGAGAACTGGTATCACAGGGATCCCAATAATTATGCACAGCCCGGTTGGGATTTAATGAGACATGGAAATAATGTAAGTACGCCCATTTTTGATTATTGGGGAGGAAGGTATCAAGCACTCAGGGATTGTAATATTTTTCTTGAAAATATTGATAAAGTTTTAGATTTGGACGATTACGAAAAAAAAAGATGGATTGCCGAAGTGAAATTTCTCAAAGCTTTTCAACATTTTTACCTGCTTCAAATGTATGGACCAATCTCAATAGTTCGAGAAAGCTTACCGGTGTATGCCTCAAGTGAGGAGGTTGCTGTTTTCCGGGATCCGGTTGACGATGTTGTGGATTATATTGTTCAATTAATTGAGGAAGCGGTTCCATATTTGCCTTTACAA
>DNNJ01000071.1 GCA_003487955.1 Clostridiales bacterium
TTTTGTTGAAAGTTTAACTTTTAGGGCTTGTAGTGAATTTTATGTATTATTCAAAAGACAAAAAAATGAGACTGTCCCAAAATAAACCTCTTGAGAAGTAAATATTTGGATTTGTTCTCATAGGTATTTTAACAAATAGAGGGTGAATCATATTGTGATTCACCCTCTATTAATCTTTATACTGAAAATATTTTATTTCATTTTGGGTAAAGCTGTACTCCAACCATCGTTTTGAGCAATGCCTGATGCATTAATTTCTCTTATTGGTATTGGATAGACAAATTTAGATACATCCCAGTCTTCGTAAACAGAGATGCCTCCTTTTCTTGTGAGTAACTCCCCTGTTCTTCGTGCATCAAACCATCTATGACCTTCCTGAAAAAGCTCTTTCCGACGTTCTATAGAAATGAATTTCAATAATTCCGTTTTAGTAGTAGGAATATCGCTCTTCTTTAAATCAGGATTTCGTTTGGCTATTTCATATATAAAATCTACTGCGTCAGCTTGTCCCAACTGAGCTTTTGCTTCTGCTATTATTAAATACATCTCTGGTAAGCGAATCACAGGAATATTGCTTGTTGCTTTTGAATCAGGAATTCCTTGGAATTTCAAACCAGTTGGCTGATCAGCAGTTCCAGCTATCAAACTTTTTCTCATGTCCTTAGCTGCAAATAATTCTACTAGTCCAGGTAGCAATTTTCCGTTATATGAGCCATATAATGTATTTAAAGAATTTGCAGACAAATTATCATCGGGAGATTTAGCTATTGTAAATATATCTTCACTTGTTACATTCAATGAGGCCCACATTGATGCATATTCTGCGGCGTCAGTCACGATGGCTCCTTTTCTTAAATCAATTGCCTTTTGAGCTGCTGTAATTGCACCTTGCCAGTCACCCATATACAATTTAACTCGTGCTTCAAAAGCAGTTAAAGAAGTTTCGTTAATTGTAAAAGCCTCAAAAGTATTTAAGGCAATAGTTTCCTTTGCTTTAGAAATATCAGACAGAATTTGTGCGTATACTTCTTCTACAGTACCTCTAGTAACTTCCTGAAACGCTACAATTGGTTCATCTTTTATGATAATTATACCTGGTTTAGATTTGTTTGCATCATTATAAGGCAAACCAAAGATGTTTACCAAATAGAAATGAGACATTGCTTTTAATGCATATGCTTGAGCTAAATTTTTATTAACAATGTTTTTATTCTCAGTTCCTACAGTATTAGCTAAAACATCGGGCGCATTTTTTATCACCTTGGCAGCACCATTAGCCACTATATAGCCTCCTGACCAAGTATCAAGTAAATCTGGAGAATCATCAGCAATATTGTAACGATAAATTTGATCAAAATGTCCAGAAGAGCCTGTCATCCAGGAATTATCGGCTGCAATATCACCCAATGCAATTACATTTCTACCCATAAAGCGCCAAAATCCAAATCTATTATATAGACCATTTATTGCATTCTGAACGTCTTCTGCAGTTTTAAAAGACTCAGTATCCGACATTTGATCACTTGGTGCAAATGTCAGGAAGTCGTCGCAAGAAGGCGTTAAACAAAATACGATTAATAAAACAGTGAAATATTTTAAAATTTTCATAAAATTCTTTGTATTAATTGTTAAACATTAAAAACCAATATTTAAACCGAATAACACTTTTCTAGGTACCGGGTAGTTCCACCAAATAATACCGCTGCTTTCAGCTTCGGGATCCATTCCTCTGAAATCATCTCCTAAAGCCCACGCAGCTAAATTGTCTCCAGTCACAAACAAGCGTATGTTTTCAACTTTCCAATTAGAAATAAGTTTTTTGGGGAAATTATAGCCAACTTGAAGTGATTTCAGCTTAATATAAGAACCATCCATTAAATAATAAGAAGAGTGAGAGTTTAATGTTCTTGTATCGGGTGCAGGTACATTAGTTACATCACCTTTTTGTCTCCACATATTTTCATAAACATATTGAGTGGTATTACCGTAAAGGTTTCGTGTGTTTTCATCATATCTAGCTGCAGAATTATAAACCTTACCTCCAAAAGAGTAATTCAACAATACTGATAAGTCGAAATCATATATCCTAAACATATTAGAGAAACCACCATATATTTTTGGGTCAGCGGTACCTAAATAACGTTTCCCTGCAGCATTGTAATCTGTAGTTGTTTCCGAACCCTCTTCTCCTTTGTACCAAAGTTGCTTACCAGTTTCAGGATCAACTCCAGCATATTCTTTCATTTTAAATTGATGATATGGATAGCCAACTTCTCTAATGGTGTATGTCCCTTCGATAGGTTTATCTGTACTCAGCTTAACAATTTTGTTTTTATTGTGCGTCATATTTAATGAAACATCCCATCTAAATTTATCCAAATTTAAAGCATTTACGTTGAGGATGGCTTCAATACCTCTATTTTCCATTGAACCCACGTTTTGCATTATGTTCTCAAAACCAGTAGATCTCGAAAGTGGAACTTCAAAAAGCATATCTACAGTTTTATTAACATAATAGTCAAGGTCTAATGTAATTTTTCTTAATAATCCCAATTCAAATCCTATATTAAGCTTATTAGTTTGCTCCCATCTTAATTCAGGGTTTGCAATGCGATAGGGAATCATACCAGGACGATTGGCATAATTATATCCAAAGCGGTATGTACCTAATGCTTGATACCAACCGATATCCTGATTTCCTGTGGTTCCATAACTAGCCCTCAACACTAAGTTACTTAACCAATCAGTTGTTGGCTCCATGAATGACTCTTCAATAATTCTGTATTTTCCACCAAGAGACCAAAATGTTCCCCATCTATAGTCGGCTCCAAATCTTGAAGAAGCATCGCGTCTAACACTTGCCGATAAATAATATCTGTTGTCAAAATCATATTCTCCATTGACAAAATATGATAATAAAGAATAGTTCGCAATACTAGTTGAGGCGTCTCCTGGTTTTGATCCATTCTCAAGAGTGAAAACAATTTCACTGGGGAAGTTTGAGTTTGACATATAGGCACTTTCATCGGTGGCCTTTTGTGCCTCCTGTCCTAACAATACGTTTAAATTATGAACATCATTATATTGTTTTAAATAATTTAATGTATTTGTAAATGTCCATAACGTTCGGTATGTGTTTCCTTCTTCTCCAAGCATTTTCATATCCTTTCCCTGGGGTTGTAACATCGACCAACGACCAAATTCTTTAACATTATAGAAGTCTAGTCCATATTTGGAAGTGAATACAAAGTCAGAGAATTTCCAACTTAACCATGGAGAAATAATAGCTTTTATCTGCTTTGTTTCACTTTTATCTCCATACTTACTTCTTTGTGCTACTGGATTATACCCATTATCAGTGTCCATATTCCAAGACCCATCTTCTTTTGTTACAGGTTGAACGGGAAGTTGCATGTATGCTTGAGTAATTGGATCGGAAAAATATCCTCCACCGGCACCCATATTGATGTTGGCATAAGATCCTGTTAAATTCAATCCAATTCTAACAGCATTGGATATTTTATTTTCAATATTTAACCTGCCAGAATAGCGTTTCAAATCTTTTCCAATAACAGTTCCGAGCTCGTCGTACAAACCTCCTGATAAGAAAAATTTTAGATTATCGTTTCCACCTGAAATATCTAAGTTGTATTCTTGAGTAAAACCTTTTCTCGTTACTTCATTGAACCAGTTTGTATCTACATTGCCGGCTGGATCATAATTGAGCTCCATGTCATCTTTGATAAAATTTTGCACATCTGTTGTTGTAGCATCAGCTTCTAAATAACCTCTGTTTTTCGCCATGACCCCTATAAAATCAACCCATTCAGCCGCATTTAGTTGTTTATACTTTCCGATAGACGGCATGGAGGCTTGTCCTAATTTAGTTGAAAGATTAATTTTAGTTTTTCCTTCTTTCCCTTGCTTGGTTGTTATAACAATAACTCCATTTGCAGCACGTGCCCCGTAGATAGAAGTAGCAGAAGCATCTTTTAATACTGAAATTGATTGAATGTCATTAGGATTTATGGCAGAAAGAGGATTAATATTCTGTCCTTCGCTGTATCTCATACCGAACTCTCCAGTAGTCATGGGAACTCCGTCTATTACATAAAGTGGCTGTGTTCCTGAATTGAAAGAGCCGAGTCCCCTTATCAAAACCTCATTATATCCACCGGGTTGTCCTGTATAAGCTGAAATTTGGAAACCTGCAATTTGTCCTTGCAGTGCTTGCATAGGGTCAGCGTTGGTGATTTTAGTCACTTCTTTACTATCAATGGCTTGTGCTGCACCAGTAAATGCTTTCTTGGTCGTCACACCGTAACCTGTTACAACTAGTTCTTCCAATAATTCAGTATCTGTAACTAAAACCACTCGTACATTTCCACTAACAGGTATTTCCTGAGTTGCGTA
>DNNJ01000250.1:0-2147 GCA_003487955.1 Clostridiales bacterium
TCGCAGTAAATTCTCTCTGGGATTCCGTGGTGGATAATCCATTTTTTAAGACTTTCTTCCAAAGAAGGTAGCCGTTCGTTCCAGTAAAACTGTCCGTCCACAAGCCTTGAATAATCATCAATCCAAGCATGCAGCTTAACAAGTTTTGTTTTGCCGCTTCCATTAGGATCAGGTAGCCTTAGGGTGTGATGAAAATCCCCTTGTAGAATTTCAGTTCTGTATGAAGCACCGTACCGGGTAAATTTACCGGTCTTTTTAGCGTATGCTATGTTTGTAATATTCCTCTTTACAAAATAATCATAAACCGTACTTTTTTTTAAAACCCCTATTGGGACTTCACCCGATTGTTCCAGCATGAAAATAATGAGTTCAATACTTCTTTTTGGATTTTCAATGCGAAGATTCGCCGCCTTTTCCATATACTCAAGAGGTATACGATTTTTGCGGCCTCTTTTAGCTGGCTTTAATGCTTCATATCCACCTTCTGAATAAAGTTTAATAAATCTCTCAATACTACGTTCGGAAGTAAGACCAAGCCGATAGTCAACTCCCTCATATGTGCCTGCTGAAATGCTTCTGATAATCTTAGCACGTTCCCCGTGTGCCATGCAATTTTTACTGACAATCGGTGCAATAAGTTGATACCTGTAATCTGCAATTGCTTCTGGAGTAAGTTTTGACATTAAAATCACGACCTTTCAAATAATATAGTGTGGCTTTAATACTAAAATGAAATATATCAGCTAATGAGTAGCCACTCCAGACAATATTCTGTTGGAAATGACAGAGCACCGGTAAAAATTACACGAAATACAATTAAAAGCTATGAAAAAGCGGACAAATTACTGTATGATTTATTAAAAATCATCAACAACGGTATAGATATCATCTCATAACGGATTGTTGGCAGAAAAAACACATGTAGTGGCAGTGAAAATGGATCTAAGAAAAAAGCTTAAAGCTACAATTTAGCGGTTTCTACAGCGATAGCATGATTTATGTAACTAAGCTTACCGTGGACATGATAACTGTCAGGATTATTAATGATATGCTTTACATTATCAAAGAGGTATATAACTTTTTGAGTTAGTGTTTTAAGTGGTGAATCAGCAATATTGTATGAGGGTAATCTGGAGCATAGATATTGTTCGAATATTAAAAGATTATAGTCAATCGAATATATAAAATTATTAACCCATCGCCTTATTGTTCTGTATTTTGGGACTGGATGACTGCTTAAAGAATTAAGTGATTTTCTTTCTAAGATATGCCCCAGAATACAATCTTCAATGACTGTATTAATATGGCGTTGATACGATGTAATAAAGAAAGGCAAAAGAGAATAGGTCTTACGCCCTTCCGGACAGTAAAAACGGTATATGATGACTGTAATAGTTGTGCTATCATAAAGCCGAAGCTTTCGTTTATACGTGCCCCATGAGTAGTGTTTCCTGCCGTATAAAGGGTGCCAGTCAGGAATAACATTAGGTCCGTGCAAAATACCGTTAGAAATAGTCTTGAAAAATTGCGTAAAAAGTGATATTATTTGCATAGGTTTTTTGGGAGGAAACTATCATAACGGGTCAAGCGTTATGGCTATATAGTTTCCTTTTCCTTTCTATTTTTTTCTTCTACTATATGGTAAACTATTATATATGATTTGACTGACAAAATATAGAGCAAACTCCGAAATGATATACAAGTATAACTGACAGGTTAAACCGGGGCTAACACATCTTAGCCTCGTTATAAAAAATAAATTTATATTCTTTTCGAAATGCTGTAACAAAACCCATATCTAAACTGTCTTATATAACAGAAGGAAATTTTAATGCCCTTAACAGAAAGGAGGACAAGCCATGCTGCATATTAGAGCACCGGATAAACAAAGAAGGCTCTCATANNGAAATGATATACAAGTATAACTGTCAGGTTAAGCCGGTGCTAACAGAGTGGTCAGATCGGTTGTGTTTATAAAAAAGTTGAAAAAGTCTAGGTTGAAAGTTAAATATGCAAAGGATATAATTACGATAAACATAAAATAGAAGGTGTAAAGAATGAATGAAACTGTTAATCAGCCAACATATAAACGACAACGATATTTATTATCGTTTTTACGCCAGTTAAACGGCATAGTGACGGCTACG
>DNNJ01000250.1:2337-2772 GCA_003487955.1 Clostridiales bacterium
ACTTACAAAAACTGGTGTTTATTCATACGATGGCAGGAGATTTGAGCTATTATGAATTCGTTCCATACAAATTCGGTTCATATTCTTTTCAGTTAAAAGAAGACTTAGATATTCTTCAACGCGATGGATTTATAACCTTGGAGCATGTACAAGGCAGAATAAAAATAAGAGCTACTGATAAAAGCCCAAATGATACTTCGTTCCGGATTGCACCCGAACGGGGTAGTGCACTTATTCGCCGTGCATATCGTGAATATCCATATTATGCTATAAAAAGTGAGATTACAGAGAGGCTCTTTCACGGAGAAGAATTGAAACAATTTAATAATATAAAGCAAAAGTATGCTCAGACTGAACAAGTATTATTTACGACTGGATATGAAGGAAAAAGTATAGAAGCATTTATAAACACTTTAATTCAGAATGATATCCGCC
>DNNJ01000003.1:0-1644 GCA_003487955.1 Clostridiales bacterium
ATTCGCATATTCTTCGATGGTATCTCTTGTTGTTCCCGGTATTTCGGTAACAATTGCACGGTTCTCATTCAAAAGAAAATTCATGAGGGATGATTTTCCTACATTTGGTTTTCCAAGTATGACTGTTTTTATACCTTCCTTATATATTTTCCCTGTGTCCGCAGTTTTTATCAGCTTATCCAATTCCTTAACCAAATTATCACACAAGCTTTTAACCCTTTCTATGGTTATTTCATCTTCGTCATATTCGGGAAAATCTATATTAACTTCTATATTTGCCAACAGTTCCATTATTTCATCTATAACTGCATTTATTTGCTTTGAAAGTCTTCCTTCCAAATGATCTACGGAAATTTCGTGGCTGTAATCCGTCTTGGAATTAATTATGTCAATTACCGCTTCTGCCTGAGTTAAATCTATCCTCCCGTTTAGAAATGCTCTTTTTGTAAATTCTCCTCTTTCAGCTGTTCTGCAGCCATAATAAAGTACCGTATCCAATATTTTTTTTGCGGAAATAATTCCGCCGTGACAGTTGATTTCGACAATATCTTCTCTTGTATAAGTGTTGGGAGCCTTCATGTAAGAAATTAACACTTCGTCAATTATTTTATTGTCCTTATCCACAATATATCCGTAATGCAGATATCTCGGCTTAAAATTTGTCGTTTTTTGTTTGTTTTTGTCAATAAAAACTTTATTTGCGATATTCAATGCATCGATTCCGCTTATTCTTATAATATTAATGCCTGCATTGCCTAAAAATGTTGCAATTGCAGCAATTGTATCGCCAAACATCACATCACCGCATCCTTCCTAAAGTGGTAGTTGGACACACCTCTTATATAGGGTATGTCTCCGCAGGTAAAAGGAATATCTCCGTCATTATTTTACCTTAATTTTATATAAATGTACATAACAATTTAAAAAGTAAAATGGGGTTAGGGTATATAAAAATAACCCGAATTCGGGTTATTTCAAATCTATAACTACTTTTCTGTAAGGTTCCTCTCCCTCGGAATAAGTTATAATGTCCTTTTCATCCTGTAAGGTTGAATGTATTATTCTTCTTTCATAAGGATTCATGGGCTCAAGTTTAACCTTACGATTGTAGTATCTGCACTTATCTGCCATTTTAAGGGCTAATCTTTTTAAAGTTTCTTCCCTCTTTGCTCTGTAATCTTCAACATTAAAAATTACTCTTACATAGTTTTCTCTTCCTTTATTCACCATTAAATTAAAGAGAAACTGAATTTCATCTAAATTTTTCCCTCTTTTACCGATAACTATACCTTTATCGTCTTCTCCGATTTTTACTATGTCAACATTTAAAATATTGTTTGAATAATTAACTTTATAATCGGCTTCTATGTTCATTTTTCTAAGCAAAATATCAAGAAATTTTATTGCTCTCTCTTCAGGACCATTGGTAATCGTAACCTTTACCTTTGCATCCTTGCTTCCTAAGCCAAAAAAACCCTTTGATGGCTCTTTGATTATTTCAATTTCAACATCAGTATTTTCAGCATTAAGTTCTTCAAGTGCTGCGGCTATTGCTTCTTCAACGGTAGATTTTTCGATTGTTACATTTTTCATCTATTTTAATTCCTCCTTCGGATTTTTGGACGAATTTAAAACAATTAATTG
>DNNJ01000003.1:1913-2220 GCA_003487955.1 Clostridiales bacterium
ACAAATATCATTATGGGCATCATCATATTCATGGTTTTTTGGGTTGATGCCTGTTGTTCATTTATGGAGGGCTGTGCCGTCATTTTTGTAGTAAGGTATGTTGTAAGGCCTGTAATAACTGCCAATACGGGAAGTGCATTTCCTATGAAAGGAAGTTTTATACCGCCCATTGACAATCCGTTAATAACACCGTTTTCAAATAAATGATTTTCTGCAAATCCCAAATCTTTTATCCATAAAAAAGTTTTGTTTATAGTATCAAAAAGTGCCTGATCTCCAAAAACATATTTGACCGGTTCTCGAATAA
>DNNJ01000003.1:2477-3595 GCA_003487955.1 Clostridiales bacterium
TAGTTTGCATCTTTATATAATTCCATTTGTTTTCTTTGTAATGTTTGAGGATCTTTTCCGTACTTTTGCTGTAACTCCTGAATTTTTGGGTTCATTTCCTGCATTTTTTTCATAGATTTACTTTGCTTTAATGTTAAAGGCAATACTATTAATTTAAATAATATCGTAGAAATTATAATTGCTATGGAATAAGCAGATATATATGTAGAGTCAATAACAGAAACCATATCATATATTAATTTAACAAGCATGCCCATAGGCACTGCCAAAAAATCTAAATTCATTCTTACCCTCCTATTTCAAAGGATCATACCCTCCGGGATTAAACGGATGACATCTTAATATCCTTCGTATACCTTTATATGAACCTTTAAAAAAACCGTATTTTTGTAGTGCTTCAACAAAATATTGCGAGCAAGTTGGATAAAATCTGCAATGTCTGACTGCAGACTTTGAAGAAAACTTCTGATATATTCGTATAATAAAAATTAATACCTTACTCAAATTGTATACCCTTAAATAAATTTTTTCTTTTCATAAGTTTAATGAAAGAGCTTTTAAGGCTTTTATAATCAGAGCCAACAGCATTAACTCTGGCCATCAGTACAATATCATAGCCCACTTTTAAATTATACTCATTTGCTCTTACTATCTCTTTTAGTCTTCTTCTTATAACATTGCGATGAACTGCTTTCTTAATTTTTTTTGCTGCCGTAAAGCCAAATCTGTTGTAATTGTAATTATTTTTTTTAATAAATAACACAAGATTATAATCAGATATTGAATTATTGCAATTATATACAGATTTGTAATCATTATTCTTTTTAATTATTATCATTTCGTTACCTTAAGTACAACATGGAATAAAAGGCCACATATGCGGCCTTATGCTGACAGTTTATTTCTACCCCTTGCCCTTCTTCTCTTTATTACATTCCTTCCGGACTTTGTACTCATTCTCTTTAAAAATCCATGCTCACTGCTTCTTTGTTTTCTTTTCGGCTGATAAGTTCTTTTCATTGAAACACCTCCTTGTTACCAATCTATATAAATATTTGAATTATCATATCTGTAAATTATATTATTTTTAAATACTTATGTCAACACTTATTGGGGAC
>DNNJ01000021.1:0-2770 GCA_003487955.1 Clostridiales bacterium
AATAAAATTGTGCAACGAGACTGCGAGATCTCATAATTATTGAAAACATGAGATTCTTCGGGCTAAAGCCCTCAGAATGACAATTAAATGGTTATTCATAAGAATGACACAAATTAAATTTCTTTATTTTTTTAGCTTAATAACTTCCTTTGCATTATAAACAATTTCATCTGCCGTCAGTTTATATTTTTCCAAAAGATCCTTTGGCTTTCCTGATTCCCCGAATGTATCCAAAACTCCAACCCTTTTTAAGGGAACAGGGTATTCATCGGATAACACTTCAAGAACCGCGCTTCCCAAGCCTCCTATGATGCTGTGTTCTTCGGCAGTTACTATTGCCTTGGTCTCTTTGGCTGCACTGATTATTATTTCTCTGTCTATTGGTTTTATTGTGTGGATATTTATAACACTTGCGTTAATTCCATCTTCTTTTAAAATGTCGTAAGCTTTCAGCGCCTCCTGTACCATAAGTCCGGTAGCAATGATTGTAACATCCTTGCCTTCCCTCAGTAAAACACCTTTGCCTAATTCAAAAACATATGAATCATCGTATACATCTTCAACTGCCATTCTGCCAAGTCTTATATAAACAGGTCCAACATATTCGGCGGCTCTTAAAACAGCTTGTTCGGCTTCCCTGCTGTCAGCCGGATTTATTACCGTCATATTGGGAATACTTCTCATTAAACTTATATCTTCAATTGCCTGATGTGAGCCTCCGTCCTCTCCCACAGTAAGGCCTGCGTGAGTAGCCGCTATTTTCATGTTTAATGCCGGATATGCCACTGTATTTCTTACAATTTCAAATGCTCTTCCCGCAGCAAACATTGCAAAGGAGCTTGCAAAGGGAATTTTCCCTGCCAATGACAATCCTGCAGCAGTACCGATTAAATTCTGCTCTGCAATTCCCACATTGAAAAATCTCTCGGGACTTACCTTTTTAAATTCCGCTGTCTTTGTGGAGCCTGACAAATCCGCATCCAATACAACAATATCAGGATTTGTTACTGCTAATTTCTTTAAAGCTTCACCGTATGCTTCTCTGGTTGCTTTAGCCATGTAGTCCGCCTCCTTTTATTTTGTCGCCAATGTCCCCGATTTCCTCCATTGCCTTGCAGAACTCATCATCATTTGGAGCCTTTCCATGCCAGCCTGCTTCATTTTCCATAAATGAGCATCCCTTCCCCTTGATTGTTTCTGCAATTATTATTGCAGGTTTACCCTTTACTGTTTTTCTTTCTTTAAAGGCTTTTTCAAGTGAGCCAAAATCGTTACCTTCTGCTTTTATCACATGCCATCCGAATGCTTCAAATTTTTTATCAATCGGCTCGATTGTCATTACATCTTCATTTTTTCCGTCTATCTGCAGACCGTTGTGGTCTAATATGGCAGTTAAATTATCAAGTTTGTAGTGACTTGCAAGCATCGCCGCTTCCCAAATCATACCTTCATTTATCTCACCGTCGCCAAGAAGTGCAAATACCCTGTTGGGCTTCTTGTCAAGTTTAAATGCCAAAGCCATGCCGTTTGCAATGGAAAGCCCCTGACCCAAGGAGCCTGTTGATGCTTCAACTCCTGATTCAGGAAGTTTTTTCATGTCGGGATGACCTTGAAGCTTGCTGCCGACTTGTCTTAATGTTGGAATCAGCTCCTTTTTTATAAATCCTTTTTCCATTAACACAGCATATAAAACAGGAGCTCCATGTCCTTTAGATAATACAAACCTGTCTCTGCTTTCATCTGTTGGAGAATCTATGTTCATTTCCTTAAAGTATAAATACGTCATTATTTCCACCGCAGAAAGAGAGCCTCCCGGATGGCCTGACTTAGCCTTATAAATCATAGTCAATATATTTTTTCTCATACTTTTGGCTATGACTTTCAACTCATCGTATTTCATTTTTCCCTCCTCTTTTACGGGGACATTCCTCTTACTCCAAAGACTTCCCCTATAGAAGAGGTGTGTCCCCATACCTTTTACTTAGGTACCGTATCCCAGTCTTTCAAAAATTGGTCTATTCCTTTATCAGTCAAAGGATGCTTTGTCAGCTGCATTATTACTTTGTAAGGTACGGTGGCAATATGGCAACCTAATTTTGCAGCCTCTATAACATGCATTGGATGCCTTATGCTTGCAGCTATAATTTCAGTATCAATTTCATAATTCCAAAAAATATCAACAATTTCCTTTATGATATTCATTCCGTCATTTCCTATATCATCAAGCCTTCCTACAAAAGGACTTACATAGGTTGCACCGGCTTTTGCGGCAAGAAGTGCCTGCCCGGCAGAAAATATCAGCGTTACATTAGTTTTTATTTTTTCTTTGCTTAATACCTTTACAGCCTTTAATCCTTCAACAGTCATTGGAATTTTAACAATTATATTTTTGTGTATTTTAGTAAGTTCTACAGCTTCTTTTATCATTCCTTCAGAGTCCAAGCTTATAACTTCAGCACTTATTGGACTGTCAACTATGCCGGTTATCTCCCTTACCACATCCTCAAATATTCTTCCTTCCTTTGCTATTAATGACGGGTTTGTGGTAACACCGCAAATAACCCCCATATCATTGGCCTTTCTTATTTCTTCAACATTAGCCGTATCAATAAATAATTTCATCCTTTATTCCTCCTCTTTCAATTTTATATTACAATTTACAATCAACTTTGAAAAATAATAAAAATGCAAGCGAACATTTGCAGGACACGACTATAATTCTTAGTGAATGGAGGTGAAAAATCCGTTAAGCAGCTTGCACTGTTTGAGC
>DNNJ01000021.1:2967-17452 GCA_003487955.1 Clostridiales bacterium
AGTTTGCAAGCTGTAGGATTTTTTGCATCCGTGAACTCTTAGAATTATTCGTGTCCGAAACCGTGAGCGGTAGTTTTATTATTTTTCGGCTTCGGTAAGTTGTACCTATTTTATTTCTTTTACAGTATCTTTGTTTCCAAAAATTACTTTAAACATGAATACAGGTAGTACAATTTGCCTGGTAATTCTCTTTGGTTCCTTAATAAGTCTGTACAGCCACTCCAAACCGAGGTTTATAAATATGTCAGGTGCTCTTTTGACAAACCCTGCTAAACCATCCAATGTCCCGCCGTTTCCAATAATTACATTGGCGTTTATTTTACCCTTGTTGTATTCTATCCATTGTTCCTGCTTTTTAGCACCGAATCCGACAAACAGAATATGAGGCTTATGCTTATTTATATCTTCAATAAGGGACAATTCTTCATAGTGACCGAATTCTCCCAAATGAGCACCTTTGAAATATCCGTGCTGAGCTCCGACAATTTTAGTTCCCGGATATTTATTTTGAACATTTTTCATAGCAGCTTCAGCCACTCCCGGTCTTCCCCCCACAACATACAGCTTCAGACCTTTTTCATCTGCCATTTTAAGCAAATTTATCGATAAATCATATCCTGCCACCTTTTCCTTTAAAGGAAGTTTTTTAATTTTTCCAGCATATATCAAACCCACTCCGTCAGGAACATTGATGTCTGATTGATTCATTAGATTTAAAAATTCTTCATCCTTTTGGCACATCATGATTATTTCCGTATTTGGAGTATAAATTATATACTTTTCATCATTTTCTATCTTTTGCTCCGTGAGCTTCAAAACTTCATTCATGGATATATTATTAATTCTCACACCCATTATACTTAATCTATCCATTTGTTATTTCCTTTAATATTTTATAATTGATATTGGTTAATTCCCGTAATTCTTCAACACTTTTTAAAAGCATTGCTTTTTCTTCACTCTCATTTTTCATTTTTTCTATTATTTCGTCATAAATAATATTCTCGTCAATATTATCTATTGTACAGGCTATCTTCATGTTGACGCTGTTTACAAAGTGGTCTACCTTCTGATCATATGAAACAGCAACGATGGGCACATTGGCAGCCGCAGCAAAAATCAGCGAATGAAGTCTCACTCCAACCATCACATCCATAGTTTTAATAATATCAAAAGCATCACCGGTTGACAGTCTCTCCTTATAGTAAACAGCTTTACTGCCTAATATTTCTTCAACCTGAGCAATAAGCTGCAAATCCTCCTTATAATAAAATGGTATGAAATGACATTCTATTCCATCATCAATCAGTCTTTCTGCAACCTTGCTTATTTTAACACTGACATCCGAATCCTTCCAATTTCTTAATGAAAAACAAACCTTCCTCACACTTTGTTTTTCATATTCAAAGGAGTCGTCTTTTCTGATATCTATTACTGGGTCTGTTGAAAGAAAAATTTTCTTTTCATCCACACCTAAGGCTTCCAAGAATTCCTTGGAATGCTTATCCCTCACAGTTATGTAGTCAACCAATGACAATGTGTTTTGAACTGCATTAATGCTTTTTTCACTGATTAAAGGACCAATGCCTTGGCTTAACATCACAACCTTATTATTCATAAGCTTTGCAAGCCTTATTAAAAATAAATAATAATAAATGCTTCTTTTACTGGTTACATCCTGCAAAAGGCTGCCTCCGCCAAAAATCAGCACATCGGCTGACTTAAGCGCATTTAATATAGACAACACATTGTACCGGTCAATTGTGTTTACATTGTATCTTTTACTTGTTGTTATCTTATTTCCGGAAAGAACTGTTATATTTTCTCTGTCAGTTATCTCAAATATTTGTTTCAGTGTCATTTCCAATATTGCTTCATCGCCTAAATTACCAAAGCCGTAATAGCCTGCCAACAACATTTTTTTCACTTCAGCCTCTCCTGTATTTTCATAAATGCTTTGTAACATATACTACATATCAAAACAAGTACACAGCCTATGACAATGCCAAAGCCAAGGGCAATTACCGTTCTTGCAAAAGAAAGGTAAATCGGCGTCCTTATATGTGAAAAAGTATTTATTACAGACGATGTACCGATTGCTCCCGTCAGCATAAACATTCCCGTATAAAACTCGGAGCTCTTGCTTGCGGCAAACACAGCACCGAATATCGCAGGAAATGCTATTAAAAATTCCTTTGTTCGAGGTCTTGCCAAAAGAACATATTCCATGAAATTTCTTGTTATCATTTCAATGCTTGAAGGCTGGATTTCTGTTTCATGTCCTGTCCTTGAAATATAAACATATGCAGCAGCACCGATAATAACTGCAATTATGCCGTAATAAATTTTTATTTCCTTGTTTAAAAACCTTACTGCAGTGTTTACTACTCCTTTAACCGAATCCTCATCCTTGTTCATAAAGTAAATTATAAACATGATTATGAAAATCCCGAAGGGCAGAATTTGTGCAAACTTTACCCCTCTGAAAATATCCATTTCAAGCATGTATTTTACATCAGCAAGCATGGAAGCTGCAAATATTGCACCTGCCAATGCAATTGCGACACTGCCTGCCAGTATCACGGTTGAATAAATAATAAGCTGTAAATTTGAATATTTCTCTTCCGACTCATAAATTTTCTTTATATATATCATGAAGAAGTAAATTGCAAATCCTGAAAATACTACAGCTGCTCCAAAGGCAAATCCTTTCTCGGCAAGGCTTCGCATCACTAATGGTATCAATGCTGCAGGCAAAGCAAATAAATATAAATAATTTGCGAATTTGTGTTTAATGTTAAACATTTTTATAAACAGCATAACTGCAGCCAAGGTAATTCCAAAGGCTATCACAGCCATTCTTTTGGAGCCTATGGAGAAGTTTTTCATAGCTTCGGCTTTTCCAAGACTTATATTGTGGGCGGATAATCTATTTTCCAAACTGCTAAATGTTCTTTCATATTCATCTTCATCCGTCAGAAATTTCGTGCTATCCTTTTCTTCAAAGAAAGGCTTAAAATATATAACTCTAATATTTCTTTCAGTAACAGCCCTGAACAAAGTATTTTCAATTTCTTCCGCACCTTCGTAATTATAGTATCTATTTCTTTCTCTTATAAAATCCCACATTGTAAATGCACGAAGTGCCTGATACCCGGAATCTTCAACCAGTTCATCCAAACCTTCCTGCTCTAAGTGTTCCCTTTGTGTTGCACTTTCAATCAAAGCAATTGCTATATTTTCTTCTTTTATGTAATTTAACAATTTGTTTTCATTATTCGGGTACCCCAAGACTTCCTTGCCGTGTACCAAGTAAATTCTCGGCTGCAGCCCATATCTTTCATTGGCTGCTTTATAAGCATCCGCTAATTTTTCATTGGATGCGGGAAAATTAATTGGTCTTAATACTACATCCAAACCGGCTTCTTTTGCCATTGATATCTTTTCAGGGTCATAGCCGATACCCATGTTCAATAACCTTGAATCTGCTACTCTTGAAACTTCATATACACCTTTGCCTGCTAAGTTAATTATCTTTTCTATTTCGGTATAATATACGTCATCCACTATACCCTTTAATACTATGTAATAAACATTGTCAAATATATATGTTTTATAAAGCTCGTCAGCATACCTTTCTTTTAATCCTGAAACAATATAGCTGTAAATTTCTTCATCTTCCGTCGTAACTATAACATCGACGGGAGTTATTTCATTTTCCGAAATGGCTGCTGCGATTTCTTGGCTGTAATCCTCCTGCCATTTATACTCCTTAATTAATTCTGAAACTATTTCAGCCCTCAGACTGTAACCGGCTTCAATCAATAATTTAATGGTCTCTTCCTGTATTGCAACAGATTCCGCTCCTAATTCCTTGAACTTTCTCATCCAGTAGCTTAAGTCATTGTTTGAGCTGTCTGCAAATCTTTTCATTTCATTGTAATCAAGAACTATTTCCGTAGTTTTATACTGTTTTTCAATTTCTATTCTCTGATATATAGTATATAAACCAACTATCAGCGTAAGACAAATCAAAATCAAAACTATTTTATCAACTTTGTTTAGTTTCATCTTTTCTCCTTTATGATAATGGGACGGGGGTACTGTCACCTTTTTCTCAAAACACAAACAACCATCTTAACCAAAAATTCTTTAAAAAAAGGTATCCGAGCCGGATATTTAAAAATGTTTCTCAATGGTTCCTCCGAATAATATTCTAATTCAAAATTACTGTTTTGTAAAATATTGTTTGCTCTTTTTATTGACATTTTATTAATATATGAAAAATACTCAGGGCCGTCTTCTTTTTTGCTTATTCGAAAATCAACTCTTTCTTTCCCGTCAGGCAGCTCTTTAACCAGTTCCTTATAGCATTTTATAAGAGTCTTTTCGCTGAAAAACACATGTACCCATGGTATTCCTATGGCATCGCTTAAGTGGGCACCATAGGGGTGATTGTATGGGGGAAAATTTAAATAAAGCTTCCCGTCCTTTTTTAAAATTCTATAGCATTCTCTAAGCACCATTTCCGGCTTATCAACATGCTCCATGGCATCATTCATAATAATTGTATCAAATATTTCATTTTCAAAAGGCATATTTGCAGCATCACCCTGTACAAATTCAAATTTATCCTGCAGTCTATATTCTTTTGCTAAGTTTTCTGCTTCTTCTCTGTACTTTCCTAAAATTTCAATACCGGTTATTTTTTTTACTCCTTTTGAAGCATAAAAAACAGTCTTGCCTCCTGCACCGCATCCAATATCCAAAACAAACTTATCCTTAAACATTTCATCAACAGTATTATGCTTAAGGTAAAACTTAATAGTATCAATTCCCTTTTCATACTGCCACTGAGCATAAGTCTTTTTACCTTCATTATGTAAATTAAATGGGTGTACCGGCAGCTTAAACAACTTATTTACTGTCACACATAGTTTATACATGAATTTACCTTCTCCCTTAGTATTGTTTCTAAATCCTTTTGCTATCTTCTTTGCAATTATATCATTTCACTTTGCTTAATTCAATGCAAATGTTCATGCTTATTAAACTGTGCAAATTTTTGATTACTGTTCACTCTTAGATGTAGACTTCAATTTATTTTAGGCAAGTGTGCAAAATTTCAATTACTGTGTGAATTTTGCTGAGTTTTTATCAATTATAAACACATTAGTTGAAATTTTGCTCATATTTAGCCTCTTATCAACACACTACTTGAAATTTTGCTCATTTTAAAATCCATATACAGTTTAGACCTAAGAGTGAAATGTAACTCGGAGGAATTTTTCAAAAAGATATCCGTCGTTTTATGTTGAAATTTATACTTATTTAATGTAAAATGTCAATATACTTTTAAGGAGTTGTTATATGAAAAAGATAATCATTTTTACATTAATTTTAGCAATAGCATTCACTGCAGTAATTTACGCTGCGCCGGGAGATACCAATGATCCTATTGTGGTTCTAAGCTATTTGAATGACCGAATCAAAGCATTAATCAGCGACTACAAATTAGACGAAATGGAAAATTTGCAGAAAAAAGTTGACGGTTTAGCAAGCGGCGGTACCGGTAGTTCTTCAGCTGCCTTAGAGGTAGTTGAAATACATGCAGGTGAAAAACTTATTGCAGGAGCAGGAACGGAGCTAATATTAAGAGGCGGCAAAGCTTTTGTAATAGGAAGTGAAATGGGCGGAATTTCAAATGTTACAGCAGGCAAAGATTTCGTTTCCGGAATGGAGTTTGTTGCCAATCATCTGATGATTGTGCCAAGGAATGACGGTCGAGGTGCCTATACAAACGACTACGCTATTTTCATGGTCAGAGGTGCATACGAAATAGTAAAGCAGTAAAAATTTAGGCATACCTAAGGGAGGGTATGCCTAAGCCATTAATTTTTTAAATTAAATATCTCCTGCTTCCTTGATAAGATTAACTTCGCATTTATGACCTGTCCATAAGGTTTCAGCTGTATTAAAGCTGTAGTTTGGATCAATGCCTCTTATCATTCCTTCCATTGGGTCTAAGCAAAAAATATTACATGGACTTTGAGCTCCCATCTTTTTTGCCATAGCACAAAGCATGCACTTTGTAGCTTCAGCCTTGAAGTCTTCATTTTCACTTTCAACCGCCCAGTCTGCACAACCGAATAGTTCTGATAACTTCAAAAACACTTCTTTCGGTTTTTCAATTCCAAATTGTGCTGCACGATATTTACCGGTTTTTATTTGCTCTTCTCTCTTTTCAGAAGTTACTTTTTCAAGTATGTCTTCATTCCCCATTCTAAAAACCGAATCTGCCAATGCACCTGCATAAATCATTTGTAATAATTTAACTTTTTGTTCTAATACCATTATAAAACCTCCCAAAATTTGTTTTCAATATATTAGTGGGAGGTTTTTTATTTTTGTGACAAGAAATTTATTTTTTTAAAAAATCTTTTCTAAGCATAATTTCAGATGCTCTGTAAAAGTTTATTGTATTCACTGTCTGCCTTAATTTTTGATATTCCTCATCAAGATGAACTTCTTTTACCCATTTGCTCATTCTGCATTTACACTTTGAATCCGGATTTTTTAATATACATTCATCGTTCAAAAAGTTACGCAGTTTATTACGTGCACGAGATACCATCTTTCTTACTCCAACCTCATCCTTTTCAAGAATTTCTGCAATATCAGAATAAGGTACCATGCTAATATCACGTAATATATATGCTAATCTTGATTCATTATCCAAACAGTGCAAAGTACCTGTCAGGCATTTATCACACATTTCTCTTACCCATAAGTGTTTGTCAAAATCCTCATTATCGGGTATCTCTATATCATCACCATGATAATAGTTACTGAGAAAATATGTAGAATATTTATGTTCTTCTTTTGCCATTTTCATAACAACCCTTGAAGTAATCGTATACAACCAAGTAGAAATCTTGGAATCACCTCGAAAGGTTTTAAGACTTTTATTTACTTCAAGCCAAACCTCTTGAGCGGCATCATCTACAGTATCTTTATTTTGTATCATCCTTCTGCATATTGAATAAACCATCTTTCCATAATTATCGATAATGTATTCGATTGTCAAATTATTATTAATAACACTTTCCATACATACCCTCAGATTTGAAATTTCATTTAAATTATATAATCTTAAAATCACTATCTTAATTATATAACAGGTTATTCCAATTTTCAATAGAAGGAATTATTCGATAATAAAAATCTCTTATTATGCTAAAAAAGACAGTCTATAATGCAGTCTAAGCTGTCTTTTTAATAGAATTAGTAATTCTTACTTTAAGGTACAAAATTATTTAACTCTTTTGAACATCAGGTGATTTTCATTAAACTCAACCAAATCCCATAAATTGCCGTATAGATCTTTAAATACTGCTACCGTTCCATAGTCTTGTTCTTTAGGTTCCCTAACAAATTCTATTCCACTCATTATCATTTCATTGTAATCGTGCCAAAAATCATCTGTTCCTAAAAAAAGGAAAACCCTACCTCCTGCTTGATTCCCTACAAATGGCTCCTGTTCTTTCTTAGATGCTCTTGCAAGTAATAATGTTGTTCCATTTGAACCTGGCGGAGATACTACTACCCATCTCTTATCCTGGTCTGATTGATATGTATCTTCTACTAATTCAAAATGAAGTTTTTTTGTATAAAAATTGATTGCCTCATCATAATCATTTACAACTAAAGCAATATGCACAATTGATTGAATCGTTTTTGTTACCTCCTTGTTTTATTCTTGAAGCATATCAAAATTAATATCTGAATAATTGAAGAAATTTACTTTCTATTCATTTGGATCATAATTAGGCACAACTCCCTGCTATCGAACTTTTTTGCAGATTTTTATACCATATAAAGCTGCAAAGCGCCAAGATAAAATAAAATACGGCATACCACTCAACTAATTCAAACTTAGAATAAATAAATGTTCCTCCTAAAAGGTTAAACACAAAGTGCATCCATATAGGAATAAACAAGTTATTGCAATGATAATAGCATATGCTTATGCTAAACCCCAAAGATGTAATGCAAATTACAAATACTATTATATATTTTAAAAGTGCAACTCCGCTATATTCTGTTTCGAAAAACCATATGGGGGCATGCCAAAATGCCCAGATAAGACTAGTCATTAAAGAACCCTTCACTACACCAAATTTCTTTTCAATTGATGGCAGCAAATAACCTCTCCAACCTGTCTCTTCACCTGTTGGTCCCTGTATTAAAGTAAACAATAATGCTGATATTACCACTTTGTATGAAAGATTAAGCATTCTAAATGTAATGACAACCTTTTGAATAGAAACCATATAAACACTTAATACAAAAATAAATATTTGAATTATAGTCATTGTTACAATTAAGCGAATATTCAATTTCTCATAAAAAGCATTTTTGTAAAAATCTTTAATAGTACTATTTGGATACAACTTTTTAAACATTAGTAAAAATACATAAGTAGGTGTCCATGCAGTTATGGAAATTAGCCATTTCATAACCAATTGCGTTCCATGTAATAATACTGTTGCTATGCCCCCCAATACTATCATCAATAATACAAATAACAAGTAAGTATAGATTACATACTGCAATTCATAGTTTTTTGTCATTCCTGTTTTCATCATTTCGTTCCTAATCGGAACACTTTCCATATTATCTTACATTCCTTTCATCTATTAATCATTAACCATTTCTCCTATAAAAAATTATATCTCTTACAATATCAATTCAATAGCTGCAGCTATACCGCCGACAGTCAATATAAATCCGCCAACTCTTATCATATTTAAATAATAATTTGCAGGCTCTGCCTTATTAATTATTTTCCATGAATCTGCAATTTTCCATATTCTCCTAGGTTTTAATATCATCATAAGCCCGAAAATAATTAAAATTACACTTGCTATAATGTTCATTTTCTCACCCTTTCTATCTTTTAAATCTTTCCTCAATATCATTTCATCATCATTGCAATTCTCATTGACAGTTTTATTGGAAGTGCAGCATTTTTCATTTGATTTAGGTCTCCGGTTATAAATAAATCCTTATCAGGGTAATAAAATGCAAATGAACCTGTGGAGCCTGAATGACCTTTTAACTCGCCTTTTGCTGTGAAGAGTGAAGTTAAACCTCCAAGTGGAATCCGCATATACCCGCTGCCATAACAAATTGGCCACATTGCAGCCTGCAGCTTATTATATGATGACAGCTCATTAAAAATGGAAATATCAAACAATCTTCCGCCATAAAAGGCTTTAAGAAATATCATCATCTCATGAGCGGTTGATATACAGCCGCCGCTTCCACGGCTGCTTATGACAAACTTAGGGCGGTATATGGCTTCATCCCCGTTATAAATAACAGGTACAAAGTCATTTTCTCCCTCAGGAAGATATGTATTTTTTAACCCTAACGGTTCAAATATATAATTGCTGTATGCATTGCCTAATGACATGCAAGTAATCTTTTCTATTATTTCCCCAAGCATATCAAAATTAATATCTGCGTAATATGCTCTTTTTGCTGTGCCGGGTTCAAAATGCGGATTTAGTTTTTTTATTGCTTTAATAACCTCATTAAAGGTATACGAGAAATCTTCATTAATAACACGATTTTTATCACTGTCATTTCCTTCTTCATATATATCAGGCAATCCGCTGATTTGGTACAGTAAATCAGATAATTTCAGTTCAAAGGAATATTCTTTGCCTTTATAGACATGCAGCCCTTCCAAAACAGAATTATCAAAATATTTCGTGATTTTATCATCAAGCGACAGCCTGCCTTGCTCCTTCAATACCAAAATACATGCAGTCGTAAACAATTTTGTAATACTGGCCATTAGTATTGGAGAATCTATATCCTTACCGCCATATCCCCGACTGTATGAAAAATCTCCATTAATGTTTTCTACAAATAATACTGCTTCATGAATTTGATTTGAGGCAATCATTTTATTAAAACTTCTTTCAAGTTTTTGTGATAAATTTGTATTCATTGTTCTCCTTCCACCAAGATAAACATATCTCATTTAATCAAGGCAATAGATGCAAAGTAATCATAATGGTCACCGCCATATCCCAAATAATAAAGCATACTATCAGTATAATTGAAGAAACTTTATTTTTATTCATCCGGATCATATTCAAGTACAACTCCTTGCCCATCAAAATACAGCAGGTCACCATCATCATAATGCCAAATTGCCTGAAACTTAGTAGGCTTCTTTATACCTTCTGCTTCCTCATATTCACCGAAAACTGTCGACCATTTTACTTTTTCGCCGGTACCGTCAGTTGCTGTTGCTTCCCTGTCATTTGTCGTAAATGAAATCATCTCGCCTTTTTCATTAAAGGTAAATATACCTTCAGCCTCTCTTCCATAGTAGTTTATAGTTGCCTTAGCATGCAGAGCATCAATTTCTTCCCAAGATATATAGTCCTGCAGCGCTGCGTTCGGGATAATGAGACACTCTGACAAAAAAGTTACCAAGCTTGCTTTATCCATTGTTTCTCCTGTCTGATTAAATAAGGTAAAAAGCTTTGCTAAGATTCCTTTCATTGAGCCTTTACCGGCAATATATGAATCTAAGCCTTCAAATGGTATACCATTCTTAAGGCTGTAAATATAAGCAATTCGAGCCGGCTCTTTCACGGTATTATATTGCAGATAATCAATTGTAACAGCAGATTTTCCTTTACCGAAAAGGAACTCCACATCTTTATATACCGCTTTCATTGTTAGCATCTTAGGGGTGCCTATGTATCCGCAATAATAGAAATATCTCTTAACAGGAAATGGAAGATGTGAAATATCTTTCTGAGTAAATATCTCTGATTTTTTTGCTTTACTCATAAATATGCTATCCTTGATTAAATTAAAATTAGTAAGTGTTTTAGAATATGACATGTTAAAAAACACCACAATTATTAACAACAAGCAATACAACACTGCAACAACTATAAACGATTTATTGATTTTGCCTCCGCTTCCGTAAATGGCTGCTCTTATCCCCGATCGAACGAAATCCATTGCTCTTTCCTTTATCTCCTTCCAACTTATATAATCCTTTTTAAAGCTTGATTTTTACTCCCCTAGATATACTATTTTGAATTCTGACTTTTTCGAATAAAATTAATGCTTAAATATATTTCCTAATATTAGTAATACGGCTGCCATAATATTTTTCACAACAGAATGATTTTTTACTTCATTTTCTATCACATTAAACCTGAAATATTCTTCATTTAAATGTTCAGCCTTACAATATTCGCTTATGATATCACAAGTAATATTATTTTCATTTTCATATTCATATTCATAAAAAGGTTTCAACATGGTTACCTCCTATTACATTTTATTACATACCATGCTTCATGTAAGCATATGCAACATGTTACCTATATAATACGTAACATGTTTACATTTGTCAATAGTTATTTTATATTTTTTTAAATTTATTTTCAATATATTAGTGGCAGCTTTTTTATTCTTGTGACAACTTAATTAAATTTTAATTTTTATTTATACTTATTTGCTTAAATTAAAAATTGGGCATTCCTATGGACGACTTAATTTCAAAAAGTCTTTGCTTGGAATGCCTATGCACTATCTCCTATATCCTGCTTAATTCTTAAGGTAAACTCTTTTTTTGATTCATTGCCCTTATATTTTGTTCCATCTTAACAAAACCTTTGTAAACACTGCCTGTTAATTCTGCATTAAAGCCTAAAAAAATTTGTTCCAAAAATTTTATTTCTCGTTTACCTCTTTTTTTAAAGTGTTCTATACATTCTGATTCAATTATAATTCGTAACGCCCTTGCGTCATTTTCATCTTTCTGCAATCTAATATACCCTGCTTTCTGAAGGTCAGCCGCAATACGTTTTGCATTTTGACGTGAGTATCCGATAAAATTTGCCACTTCGGTGATAGTAGGCGGCTCTTTAAATCTTGATACCGCTAAAATAAAAAGCCACTGTTTAGTAGTGAATTTCTTATCAAATTCATCTCCGAGTGCCTGAAGCCTGTTCGAAAAAGTAAATATCGTTGCAAAAATATAAGCCTTCTGTTCAAGTTCATTCATTTTAATCCTCCAATATATGCAACATGTTACCTATATAGTAAATGACATTCTGCCTTTTGTCAATGATTTTTATATTATCGGTATAAACTTTCATAAAGGTTTCAAAATAATTTATGTATCCTAAGGGGCAGCAGCTCGCAGTCTAAATCACCAATTTATTTGCTCCTTGCGTCGCATAAATTGGGATTTCGTTGCGAATGACCTACCGCCATTTTTCAGAAGAAACACTCTGAAAAATGGGGTTAGGGCATCTTCAATTAAATTTAAGAAGGTTAAGTCCGACTTCTTCATTAAGTTTTCTGTCAACCGCACCATCAATGACATGGATAAACATTTCGCATGTGGCGCTTACAACCGCTTTATTTAAATGACCTGCATAAACATTATTGTCCCTGTCACCGGCACTCATATGAATATGGTTGTATAATTTCCCTTCCATCGTTGAAATGCTTCCTGTCAAGGATACTATTTCATAATCCCCGGTATAATTTGCAGAATAGTATTTCTTCTCAAATGTATCAAACAATCCTACCGTAAATTCTCCTACAGCTCCTAAAGCATTTACATTTGCCAGTCTGACCTGTTCTTTTTCGCAAACTTCCATTAATTTTTCAAGTATCTCTTCGCCTCTGTCAATTCTTGCTAAAATTGTATTGTTAAATCTTTTATATTCCATTTTCCCCTTCCTTTCCATCTATGTCTTAGTAAGTCCAAAAAATTCTTGTTTTATACAAGTATACCACATATTATCCTGTCCTCATATAAAAATATCGCCTAATTTGGGGACATTCCTCTACCCGCAGAGACTTGCTCTTTATTAGAGGTGTGTCCCCATACCCCTAAGAAAATGCATCCGATGATATGGATGCATTTTATAAGTAGATATTCACACAATTAATTATAATTTTTAACTTTTAACCGAAAGTTGACAGCAATAACCCTGCAACAACTGCCGAGCCGATAACGCCTGCCACATTAGGTCCCATTGCATGCATTAATAAAAAGTTTCCGGGGTTTTCTTGCTGTCCAACAACTTGTGATACACGAGCTGCCATCGGTACTGCAGATACTCCTGCAGACCCGATAAGAGGATTTACCTTTCCTCCGGAGGTCTTGTACATTATTTTACCAAACAATACTCCTCCTGCTGTTCCAAAACTGAAAGCTAAAAGTCCTAATGCTATTATCATTAACGTTTGAGGTCTCAAGAATGTTTCTGCGCTTGATGTTGCTCCTACTGTTGTTCCCAAGAATATTGTCACTGTGTTCATCAGATCATTTTGTGCCGTTTTTGATAATCTTTCCGTAACTCCTGATTCTCTCAACAAGTTACCCATCATAAGCATTCCTATCAATGGTGCTGCTGACGGAAGTATCAAAGATACAAGTAATGTTACAAATATCGGGAATATTATTCTCTCTTTTTTAGATACCGGTCTTAACTGTTCCATTACAACACATCTTTCTTCCTTGGTTGTAAGTGCTCTCATAATCGGCGGCTGTATTATCGGAACAAGTGCCATATATGAGTAAGCTGCTATTGCTATCGGCCCTAATAAATGTGGTGCTAACCTCGCTGTCAGGTATAATGCCGTAGGTCCGTCTGCTCCCCCGATAATTCCTATCGAAGATGCTTCCTGAGCGTTGAATCCCAAAAGTATTGCTCCTATAAATACAAAAAATATACCTAATTGTGCTGCTGCTCCTAATAATATACTCTTTGGATTTGCAATCAGCGGACCGAAGTCTGTCATTGCTCCTACGCCCATAAATATAAGCGGTGGATATATACCAAGTTTTACTCCCATGTATAGATAATAAAGCAGTCCTCCTGCTTGAAAGCCTACTTCTCCGAATTTTCCCACCGGTTCAGCCATCAATCCTGCCAACGGAAGGTTTGCTAAAAACATACCAAATCCTATGGGCAGTAATAATAAGGGCTCAAATTGTTTTATTATTGCTAAATATAAAAGTATAAAAGATACTATTAGCATGATAACTTGTCCAGGTGTTATTGCTACAAATCCAGAAGTTGCTAAAAAGCTCTTTACTCCAAACATCAACGTATTTATCATTTACAATTACCTCATTTCCTTTTTTATTAACAAATAATGATGATTAAGGTGTCAAAAGCAATTTAATGTGTCTTCTGACACTCTAAGTCATGTTTATTCAAGAACCACCAATACATCTCCAGTGTCTACTGTTGCTCCTTCTTTTACTTCTACTGAAACAACTACAGCATCTTCTGCAGCAAATATTTCATTTTCCATTTTCATTGCTTCTAATATTATTACTACATCTCCTCTTTTTACTGAATCTCCCGGTTTTACATTAACCTTGAATATGCTTCCCGGCATTGGGGATGTTATTTGG
>DNNJ01000137.1 GCA_003487955.1 Clostridiales bacterium
CTCAAATTGCACATAATTCGGATCCTCCGCAAATCACACCTTTCAGTCCCACACTCCAACAAATGATCAACCTCAACCCCTCACTCTTAACCCTCATCAACGAATTTAAATTGGAAGAAATTTATTAATATTTATCAGGCACAACATTAGTTGTCAAATGCAGTAAATATTTTTTGGTATCGTGATAAATATGTATTATAATAAAAACGCCCATTGTCAGAATAAATCAAGACTAATTCTATTTAATCTATCTCAAACCCACCGCTGATGATAAATTCTCTAAGTAAGTTTTGAGCCTTGATATTTACTCTAAATTGAGGGATTTTTTTTCCTTCAATATTTTCAAAATATTGCTTTACTTTTTCTTTATCAATCGTCTCTTTAAGATCATCAAAACGGCCATACTCATTGATGTTGGCCTCAGTAATCTTAGAATTCATCATGTAGCGGAGCTTATCTTCATCTAGTCCGAACAGTAACGCAAATTTGTGAATTTCAGTATTTTTCGCATTGGTCTGATATTGTGTGATGTAATCTCTCAATGTGTTTTTCGGATTCACGATTACATCACCTCTATACACATCGTTGAGAAAAATATTGGCATATTTTTGTTCTTCATATGTAAGATAGGCAAATGATTTATGCAGTTCTTCCAGCGCATTTAGAAATTGCTCACTGTCGGCACCTTCCTGTTTCAGGGTTTTTAAATATTTTGTAAACCGCGAGTTCATGTAGTTTGTATCGATCACACCTGTATCAATCTCGGTTAAATGGCCTACAATTTCAAATGGAATATCACCACCGGTAGTACTACCACCACCGCCGCCGGTTGACAACTCTTTATAACGAAGAGCTAACACCAAATATTGATCCTCACCAAAAGGTATAAAAACGGCTGTTTGATTTTTTCCTTTTCCAAATATGTACTGGGACCTATTCCATTTAAAACCTTGAATTTTTGCTGCTTCTAAATACTCATTAAACTCTTTAAACAACTTAGCGAATTTGCCACGCTCGGAGAGATTATCGGGCAGTTTTTCAAAGTCCGGAATATCTGTATTTATAAACAACTCATCAATCTCTTCATAAATCGAGATCATCTTATTTAAATTGCTTTCCAGCTTCTGTACGAATAAACCAAGTGGTCTATCACCGGAATACAACTTGACCGCCTTCTCGATATACCGCTCCATGGTATGCGGCTTCCTATAATACCTTATTGTTCCAAAGGGTTTATCAGGACCGAACAAACGATTTGTACGAGAAAAAGCCTGAATGATATTCTCATACTTGAGCACTTTATCCAGGTATAGCGTATTCACCCATTTAGAGTCAAAACCGGTAAGCATCTGATCTACCACAATCAGTAAATCCAGTTGCTTTTCAGGATTGTTTTCTATTCTCAAATAAGGACTCTTATGGGCCAATCTCGCAGAGATATCCTTTTTAAATTTTCCATGACTCGCTAACGTAAAATCCTGATCATATCTGAGGTTATAGTCCTTCATGATCTCAATCAACCCATCCTCTTTGTAGATTACGCCAGCCTTATTATCAATATTTGGATCAAACAAAGCAGTTATTTTCAGTGCAGGCATAAGCCCTTTCATCAATCTGTAATACTCTATTGCTTCAGGAATACTATGGGTTGCAAAAAGTGCGTGGAACTTCCCGTTTTGACTCAGTGTTAACCAGTTATCCCTGATATCCTCCACAACTTTCATTTTATGTTCGTCACGTAGATACTGGGTATTAGGGAGTAAATCTTCTATCCCCTTCACGTATCTCCCCCCCTGATCGATGTACCCAGCCATCTTCACTGTAGTTGGACGCATATATCGGTTGAATATTTTACTCTTAGCGGGATCAGAAAGCGCCTCCTTTTCATCCCTTGCTTTCGATATCTCTAGAGCAACCGCTTTCCTCAAATCCCTGTCCCTATAGGTTAAAACCTTATAAGGATCGAACCCCAACACATTTTTATCACGTATACCATCAGCAATGCTATACCTGTGCAACTCATTTCCAAATACTGTTGTGGTAGTGTTCTTGTGTTTTTGGTTTTCAATTTGGATAGGAGTGCCCGTAAATCCAAAAAAAAGCGCAGATGGAAAGGTATCTTTAATGGTGATGAGCATATCGCCAAAAGTAGAACGATGTGCTTCATCGACAATAAAAACAATCCTTTTAGAGTTCATGCGTTCAATGTCATGTGCATTAAATCCATCCTCCTCGGCTTTAATGTTACTCATCTTTTGGATTGATGTAACGATAAGCGTATTAGCGGGATCAGTACTTTTAAGCTTCGTTACCAGAATAGCGGTATTCTCAGTTGCCTGTACATCTTCATTCTCCTCAGCAAAACCTTTATACTCACGTAAAGACTGCGTACCCAACTCAATCCTGTCCATCAGGAAAATCACCTTGTCCGCATCCTTAGAATTGGCAATCAGTTGTGCCGATTTGAAACTGGTCATTGTTTTTCCTGAGCCGGTGGTATGCCACACATACCCCCCCAGCAAATTGCTGCTCTTCCAGTCGGTTTTCGAGACCTTGTCTGATATCGCATTGGCCGCATAGTACTGATAACTGCGCATCACTTTTAAAATGCCATCGGAATCATCCGCCACAGTATAAAAACCGATTAATTGATGAGCCATGGGTATAGATAGAAGAGTTGATGCAATATTTTTCCAATTGTTTATCGGTTCGTTATTAAAGTCGGCCCAATGGAAATAGTAATCCTTATTGAATATTCCATCCGGTCCGGGATTTGCGAAGTATCTTGTTTCCTGGGGCTCCATTGCCACAAATACCTGTATCAACGAAAATATGCCCTGAAATATACCTTCGTGCATATATTTTTCTATCTGATAATAAGCCTGACTAACCGATACACCACTTTTCTTCAACTCTATATGAATAACAGGCATACCGTTAATCAAGAGCATAAGGTCACCCCGACGGTCGTGATGAATATTTGTCGATCCTTTATATTGAGGTTGTTGAACAATCTGGTATCTACTTTGTCCGGCTGCTATTTCATGTCGATCATAAATTTTCAGGCTAACTTCCTTCCCGAAATGTAAAGCATCGTCAGGATTATCTCGCTTGATAGAAACTGTTTTGCCATTAATAAAACCGTTGAGTTTATTCGGTGTTCTTAACCCGATGATCTGCTCAATAATCTGATCCATCTCACCATTAGTCAGGCGGGTATCATTTAACTTGTCGATATCCCTATTGTTTTCAAACAAAATGTTCGCCCAGTTGTCAAGCAAATCTTTTTCAGATGGTCTCTTTAGAACCTCTTTCTCCCATCCATATTTAGTTAGCTCTTGAATTAAGGCTCTTTCGAATTCTGCTTCTGATGTATAGATCATGATATATGTGCTTTTAATGATAAACTGCAGTATGCTTATACAAACATCTTTTCCAGACAGGCTTT
>DNNJ01000232.1:0-158 GCA_003487955.1 Clostridiales bacterium
TTGAAAGGTAATACTTCTGCTAATTTATATATCGTAGTTTCATAGATAGATGCTGTCCCTAAGTTATTATAAGCTGTTATGAATATTTTATATTCTCCTTTGGATGATTTAGTAACAGCAGCAACCCATACGCCCTCGCCAGCTAATTCAAAGTCAGC
>DNNJ01000232.1:348-779 GCA_003487955.1 Clostridiales bacterium
TCGCCAGCTAATTCAAAGTCAGCTTCTTCCCCGTTTACCGTCCCATGGACATAGCTAATCTCTAAAGGCAAATTAACTGATAATCTTTCGTCCATTATCCAGTCACCTCTACCGATATAATCACTGTTTCTCCAGTATCAGCCGGATTTGGCGTTAGCGTTACTTTGTTAACCGTTGGTACTGACGTATCTAAAGTCCCTTTTATTGTTACGGTAGATATTTTACCCGCTGAATCAGTCGCAGTAACAATTATGGTATTTTCGCCTTCGCTTAAGGTTAATGACTTGGAAAAGTTTCCGTTACTAACCGGTATATCTCCTTGATCTGTTTCGTTAAGTTTAATTCTAATAACAACAGTTGTACTTTGGGTATCATTTGTATTGCCCTGTACCACTATGCTATCCTTATTAGTAATAAAATTATCTGATGGT
>DNNJ01000232.1:964-8793 GCA_003487955.1 Clostridiales bacterium
GCTGTTATGTTTAATGTTGGCGGGATTGTATCTATCTTGTAAGTTCTTACAGCTTCTACGGCGCTGTTCTCGTCAAAGTCCTTAATATTAATCTTAACTGTATGGCTCCCATCATCTAATGCCGCAGTAGGTGTATATACACAATCATATCCGTTAGTTACTGTAGTACAAACCATCCCGTCTGAATTATACTTTACTATAGTTCCTGTATCTATTTGAAGTGTTAGAGTTGCTATGTTTATTCCTGAACCACTGGCTTCATCTCTTAATTGAAATACGACAGGCTGTTTACTGTTAATGACAAAGGCGTTGGAACCAGGTGAAGTAATATTTATAGTCGGTTTAATTTTTTCTTCTACTCTTAACCTTAAGGAATCCCCAATAGACGGCGACATATCATCTACTGTTATTTTAGTACCTGCTGTATTTTCTGCTTCCACAATAACCGGATAATAATGCCCATCTAAATTATAGGAAGTTACGTTTGGAGCGGTTATTGTTTTTTCATATTTATTAGTACTACTATTGTATGTTAAGTCATACCACGTACTATTAATTTGAACTCTTACAGTCTTTATTGCCATGTTCAACCTCCTTTACATAATTATTTCTTGTCCGCAAACCAGTAATCCGCAATAGGGAATTACCGACCTTACTTCTACTTCAATTTCAGATATACTTATTCCTATAGTGTACTTAGCATTTTGAAATACAGGGTTTGGGACTATAGTTGCTTCTCGAATTTTAGGAATATACAGCAGATAACTTTTAGTGGTATATTCTGTCCCGCAATATAAATCAGCCTCTCCACAAAATACTGCCAAAATTAAACACCACCTTTAGTTTCTGTCTTGCCACCGAGATATCCCGCATATTCAAATTCTTGCTTAGTAATTCGACTAAGCTTTTTAGCATCGTATGAATCTTCCACAAGAACTATATCCCCACATTCCAAGCAAGGATTCTGCCTCCAATTGATAGAGTATACAGCTCTTAAGTTATATTCCTCTATTATCCATTTTGCAACATCTTCGGCATGTTCAATGCTGTTTATTAAAGGATTATCTACTTTAAAAGACGAACCTTCTTTTATGCCTTCATTATAGAAAGTCACTTCTTGTTTTTCTTCCCCGTTATTTACGACCATAACTAAAGAATATAAGAGCTTATCCAACTTAATTTGTGGTTCATTATATATGTTATCAAAGGTGATATTCTTCATATCGTATCCTTCATCTGCCATAGGATAAATCATGCCGCAGAACATATCAGGACCTGCAAAATATACATATTGGGTATCCTGTTTGTCTAATACCTTAAATTGCTTTATTTGCAATATCCCTTGCCTGCATTGATATACAGCTGCTTTTCCAGCTATACCTATATATTGAAGTGCCTTCCTACTGTTTAAGGACTTTGTAAATCCATTGGTAGGAATATTTTTCAATCCTTCATCTATAAAATAATCTTTCACATTGGCCTTGGTTAAAACATCTTCGACCAAATCATATAGATTTGTATTGGTTAAACTTTCTTTATAGTCAATGCTCTCTAATAATTCAAAAACATCTCTTGCCGTAAATGAAGCTGTCAAAGCTCCTTCATCCGATTGCCAATCTGTAAGATAAAATTTACCCATAGGTATATATTCAAATTCATTTTCTCTAACTTCTACGCCTATACTTGCCTGTACTTCTTGTCGCTCTTTTAGAAACCTGTAGAAACCTTCCGGATTAAGAATATTGAATTCTTTACTCTTGTTATCAATGGTGAATTTGATTTCATTGCTGGGGATCTTATCACTTATAATATTCATTTCTTCGATCATATTAAGTTTGATTATCTTATCATCTTGATATTCTTGAATTACACCAAAATCAACTTCTGTTATCCTTGCCCTGCGGTACGGTTTAGCCCATTTCTTTATAGTTATAACTATTCTTCCATAATTGTCTAAACCTTTTATGAGTACATATAGAGGATTGTCATTGCCCGTGACTTCTTCTTTGTGTATCAATGTTCCGTCTAATCTGTATATTTCTATATCAAAATCACTGGCATATTCATTGGCCATAGTATCAAAAGTAATTGTAAGTCCCATACTGTTATGTTCTTCTGTAAAGTTAAACTCTAATATTTGATAAGATGTAAACACTCCATTTTCATCTGATATATCATCACTCCACCAACCCAATTCTGAATTCCCTTCATCGGGTGTAGGAGGAATACAAAAGCTACCGTCGAGTTTGAAATAATCTTTCTCAAAGGTAGCATATTTATGGTCCATATTTCTTTTCTTGTTTGTTAACTGGCCCTTACGACTTATGGGAGCTTCACCGGTTACTATAGAAGTGTTATCGTTATAAGCTTCATTGTCTAGAATCTCAAAGCCTACTTTAGCTTTAGCCCTTCTTGTAGGTGCATATACCGCTTCTTTATATTGCCTGCTTACTTGGATCATAGTTTTTACCTCTCAATTATATTGAACTTTACATCCTTATAATATATATTCCCATTCTTATAACGCAATGCCCCTGCTTTTCTATCTCCAGCATAAAAAGTACCAGTTCGAAAATTATTATCTTGAGGATCTATATACTCTACCTGAAAAAACACAGGGGAGGCCAATTTTAATAATTTGCTCAAACTTTCTTTGCTTAAGTAATCCCACGATAGTTCTAATTTCCTCTTAGTTGCAATTCTCTCTACCACAAGATTCCCTCTTGCATTTCTTGTAGCCTGGCTAAGATCCATTACTCCTACTGTATAATCGGTAGGATTAGGAATTGTTATTCCATCAAATTTAATCATATTCTGCTCCTTTCTATATTGGTTGTATCACAGGATCATCTCCACGTCTGCTCTTTTCATCTTGCAATGGGTCATATATTGCTCTGGCTATTTCCTTATTGTCTAAATTCACTTTTATTACTATTGGCTGGGTATTACCCATGTTAAATTGGTTGGATTGTATTAGGGCCGTGCTTACAGCACTGGTTAACATATCTTGCAATTCGCCTAGTGGGGCTACTGCTTCTTTCCCGCCAGGGTTATCTCCGACCATAGCTAACATAGGACCCCTTGTTATACCTCCAGTTGCAAGCCCGGGAATAGCTTTAAGTGTTCCCAATGCTCCTGCAACATATGGAATTGCAGCAGGTACTGTAAGCGCCAATGCTCCAGCTCCCAAAACTATACCTGCAGTTATTGCTGTTTTTACTACAACTTCCTTATTTTCTCGGAACCAACCGCTTACCTTTTCTCCGATTCCGGACATGAGATCTACAAAGTTTTCCCACACCTTAGCAAAACCGTTTACCATATTAGAAACAAACCCTTGCGCAGTCTCTGCCGCCGCTCTTAAAAATCCGCCGCCGAATTCTTTCAAATTTTCTCCAATTGCATTAGCAAAAACAACAAAGTTTTGCTTTGCTGTTTTAAAGCCTTCATTCAAGTTATTTACCCATGCTTTCGCAATATCTGATGCGATATTACCTACGCTTTGTCCAAAAGTTTGGAGGTTGGTTTGTATGGTTTCTATAGCTTTGTTTACGTTAGCTCCCATGGTAGACAAACCTTTGTTTATATTAGCCACCAATACTGTAGATATACCGGTTGCCAAAATTGCAACATTCTCTTTAAATACTCCCAAATTAGTACTTACAGTATTTAGAGTTGTGTCCACATTTGTTTTCATTTTTTCCATTGTCAATGCAAAACTTGTCTCTAACTGTAATAGCAAAGCAGTGGTTTGTTCTTGAAACAATGCATAAGCAATCCCTATATTAACAGATAAAGTTTCTAAATTGACGCTAACATTTTCTAAAAGTGTTCCGAAAAACTCGCTAGTTTGCAGTCCTAATGTTTCTAACGATAATTGATATTCCTCCGAATTTATTGGTGGGATTTCTACGACTGGTACAGGAGGCGGTATAAGATTCCAATTTGGTTCATACACCGGATTTTTAATGTCCAGAAATACCGGAGCAGGAACAACAGGAGGTACTAAACCCCAGTTAGGAGCATATACGGGATCTTTGATTGGCGGGAATATTGGTGTAGGCACCGTTGGCAAGTCTAAACCCCAATTTGGTGTATATATAGGATTCGGTATTTCCCCAAATATAGGGGCGGGAACGTATATTGGAATTAGTAGTGCGTCTCTCAGTACCCTAAACCCATTCTCCACAACAAAAAAGAAATCCTCAAATTTTTTCTTTAGACCGTCTATTTTACCGTCCGTTTCTTCTATATCGCCGAAATTTGTTTTTGGAAAAGTTATACCGCCAACACCAGTTCCAGTTCCAGTATCGCCATCACTCATATTGTGTTGCAAAATGTTTAACTCATCAAACGGTGCAAGCGCACTCTCGGCTGCTTTCTTCGCCTTTTTGGTCTTTTTCGCAAGATTATCTTGTGCGTTTGCTGCCGCATTTGCCGAATCAGCTAAGTCTGTTGTGCTGTCTGAAAGGTTACTTGTATCTGATGAGGCGTCTACAAGCTGTTTCCCAGTCATAGCGGTATAGAGTTGCCCGATTTTTTCTAAGATAAGTATTAACAATTCCAGTACTTTATTTAAAAATTTTACGACAGGCAAAGCAATCTTTATTAATCCATCGCCAAGCAACCCCAAAAATTTTTGCCATTGCTCCTTGAGAAGTCTTACTTGATTGGCCCAGCTTCCTGATGTTCTTGCAAAGTCTCCTTGAGCGTCTCCGGTCACAGAAAGCAAATAGTTGTACCTAAGCATCACTTGCTCCGCTTGGGACATAGAATTATATGATTTTGTGATTCCTTGAGATAAAGCAAAAGCTTCTAAGTTAGCAACATTAAGATTTATACCAAGTTGTTTCAAAGGTTCTGTTTCTCCGCTTATGCCTGAACGAATTTTAGCGAATGCTTCATCTGTGCTTAAATTATAAAAGCTAGCCATATCTGCAGCCAGTTTAGTCATTTCTATTGACATATCAGTTACTGCTTGACCTGCTAATCCTGAACTTTTTAACATCGCCCCCATTGTTGATGCATACTGTTTTGCGGACAATTCTGACAGGCCAAAGTTTTTCAGAGCGCTTTTAGCAAAATCATCCACGCTTCCTGACATTTCCCCAAAAGTAACGTCCACAACATTTTGAACTTCTTCCAGGTCAGATGCTACTCCAATTGCTGCTTTTCCAAAACTGATCAAAGTTTTAACCCCAAATGCTATGCCAAGAGTTGCCCCAAGTGTTTTTAATGACTTTGTGATGCCTACTACCCCTGAATTAAAACCTTTAGTATCAACCCTTGTATCAATCCGAATACTTCCATCATAACCCGCTGCCATTTTAATCACCTGCCTTTTCTGTATCAAAAAAGCACCTACAATTAAGTAAGTGCCAAAAGATTATATCTTATTCATATTAATTCTTATAAATCAAACCATATCTCATTTAAAAACACAACTTTTGGAGCTGCGTCATCTTTTTCTATACTAAAACAAACCCATCCCTCATGCTCTGCACCTTCATACAAATCTGCTTCAATAGCAGGATTTAATCCAGGCACGGTCCATCTTGTATCCGTTACAACATAATCTCCTGTAGCATAGGAAAAATCAGCGCTTGTAAGAGTAAAAGGAATGTCTTTACCCGAATTATCTTTTATATTCTTAACCCTAAATTTTACAAGTGCAAATTCTTTTCCTTCTCCTGGGTTGTCTGCAGCACTGTGCCCTTCACGCATTATTTTTACAGCTTCTTCTCCTCTTTTAAAGTCCATTAGTTCTATCTCCAATGTGCAATTTAACCCTCTGTTATCACTCGCAGTACCTCGTTGTATATCTCCAATTTTAGCGGGATTTTTCCTCGAACCTACCTGAACGGTATTTTCGATATTGCTATTTCCGTTTGTGCCTATGCTATTTTGAAGCAAATTATTATTATTTTTAAATAAATTCGACAAATTTAAATTTCTTTTTGTTTTTAAAATAAAAACAAAACATGCAATTATTACTACGACCCAAATTAGTCCGCTTGGGTCAAAGCGTTTTTTCTTCTTAAACGGATTTTCTCGCTTAGTATAAAGATTTCCCGTATCAGGAGAACCATATAAACCCATAAAAAACACCCCCTATATTACCTAATATAATTTTATAAAATATTTTCAAATAATACAAGAGAATGCCACCTTAAAAATTAAAAATTATGTTTTTGATTCTCCTAATAACCTCAGAAATTCACTAATTTGTTCCTTTTCTTCTGTACTCTTTTCTTCCGGTAATTCAACAATATCACCCAAATTGTTATATTGTTGTAATTCGTCTTTTGTTAATTTACCAAGTTTTTTTTGCCTTCTTAAATATACAAGCCGGTTGAAAAAACAATTCTCGTTCAAATCAAAGAATAAATTTACAAACTTCCACCAATGTAAATACTCTGTTTGCTCTAAATCTATCCCATAAGTTTGAAGTATAGCCGAAAATATATATTTGCTATCTTTTTCAAAGCTATATAATCTTCCTATGCCATCATTTGTATCTATCCCGCTTTCAAACTCATCCCCGCAATTTAAAAATTCAATAGCTGCCTTATGAGCTTTTTCAATATCGCTTGGAATTTCTTTATACAAAATGCTTAACATAATTACTTGCTTTTCAATTTGGGTTAATTCTGGATCTTCAAAGGCGACTATTATTTTTAAACAATCTTTGAAATTCGTATTCAATTCATATGTTTCCCCATTTATTGTTACGGATGTCGGAAGGTCATCCACTAAAATGTTCATTTTTTAGCCACGCTTTTTGTGTTCTTCCCTGTATATTTTTCAATCTTGGCATTTCTCTCAGCTGCAATGTATTCGGCTACACCCCCTAAGAATTCATTTATCATTTCGGGATTAATTGTATCTCCAAAAGCTTTTTCACTTGCGCCATTACCAAACACATAATCAATTTGGCCCTTCATATATTCACACATTTCAAGCATTAATTTGCTTCCTTCTATGTCGCTTACTTTCATGCCAATAGAATTATAAGTTGTAATTTTATCAATTTTTGCAGCTTTCTCTGCAAATTCTTTTTGTTTAACTTCAAAGTTAGAAATCATAGAGTAATATCTATTAATAAATTTAACATCATTCGGATCAAATTCAATTATTTTATTTTTATCATCATTTATAGCCAACCTAATTTTGCTGCTTTCAATTTTTAAACTTTTCAATAAAACCACCTCCTAAAGCCCTGCCAAAGCAGGGCTTAATATTATGCTGCTGTAAATGTTTTTGCTGTAGGGCTAAAACTTCCGTATGTTTTTTGACCAGTCCAATGAATATTAAATGGAATATCAAGCCCCTGAGTATTCCCGCCGTAAGACTGCACTGCAACAATACCCTTTTGTGTCCATGCAGCATATGCGGCCGTTTCCCCTTCTCCTGTCACATCAAATACATTCACACAGAGGAATGTTCTTTCAACGTCAGAGAGAGTTTTCTCTTCTTTGACTATTTCATATAAGATATTAAATAGCTTACTTTCTCTTTTTGCTCTCATAGGAGATACAGAAGTTTGCACTTCATATTTGTCTAAGATAGTGGTTGTATTCCCCGTAATATCTGTCGTTGTTTCAACATTCGGGTTCATCTCAAGGGACATTTCCTCGACTTTATCCCCGATGAGCTCCCATTCCGGTGTTCCTGATGTATCCGATACATCCGCAAACACCATAAATTCTTTACGTTTTACATATCCAGTTCCTTCTATGCTCATATTATCGCCTTCCTTTCTTTTATGAATTCTAATTGTAGCTGTACCTGATATAATCCGGTACCATCCTCATTCACATCAAACAGCA
>DNNJ01000127.1 GCA_003487955.1 Clostridiales bacterium
GCTTTGATTACAGGGCTTATCAGCATAAGAATTTTTTCATATATTTTTATGTTATTTATGTCAAATTTTAAAATGATAAGCAACGACATTAAAGTGTCTAATATTCACTGGTTGTCCATATTTATTATACCGGTGGGCACTTTGATATTAGTGCTGATTATGATTTCTATGGATTATACTTCAAATGTTAAAGAAACAATAATCAGTATAATGATTTTGCTGGTTATTAATGTGTTTGTTTTTTACTTTTACGATGAACTAATGAAGTCCTATGAATCAAAAATTGAAAAAGCCCTTCTTAGGCAGCAAAACAATGCTTATTTAAAGCAGCTTGAAATTATTAATCAATCAAAAGAAAGCATTAAGACATTCAGGCATGATGTTAAAAATCATGCTTTAACATTAAAGTATTATATCGACAATCATGACAGAGTAGGTGCCACCGAATACTTGGACAATATATTCGATTTTATAAATAATTCAAAGGAACATGCTAAATCAGGCAATTCTGAAATAGACAGCCTGATAAATTATAAAATGGATTTGGCTGAAAAACATAATATAAACTCAGAAGTATATTTGGCAATCCCCCATAAGCTTAATATAAATCCTTTTGATTTAAGCATTGTTATCGGAAATCTGCTGGATAATGCAATTGAAGCAGCCTTACAGGCAGAAAATAAATTTATTAACATATCCGTTGAATTAGACAGGAATGTTCTATATATTAGTATTTCTAATTCTTATGACGGTAAACTGAAACTCACAAATAATAAGCTTGAAACAACCAAAGACAATGAAAATCATGGTGTAGGCATAAGCAGTGTTCAAAAATCCATAGAAAAGTATAACGGTACCATGAACATTCATTATGACGGGCAGGTGTTTTATGTGGATGCCTTAATGTACAATTAATAATTGTATGTATGTATATTGCTATGAACAAATATGTTGAGGTTGCAGGTTTAAATTTTGACATAAACCATATTAATTATTACATGGTCAGAAATTCGGCATGGATTTGTGGTACAATTGCATTACATTATAGCCATAGGAGGACGCCATGAATTTTCAAGAATATATAAAAAAAGTATATACAATTGCATTTAGACTTACGGGAGACGAAGACTCAGCTAAGGACGTGGCATCTCTTGCGATTAACAGAAATGCAAATAATATTAAAGAAAATGTTGATTCAGGTATTTTACATATAACCACAAAAGAAGTTTGCGGCATATTTCTTATGGAGTCTGATAAATACAGCAGCACATTATCTGATAATAAAAACAATACACTTATACAAAATAAATTGATGACTTTAGAACCCCTGAGTAGGACAGCAGTGGTATGGAAAGATATAATGGGATACAATATAAAGGATTTGGAAACAATTTCAAATTGTCCAAAAGCGGAGCTTTATAAAAAGCTGAACACAGCCAGAAAAAACCTCATCGAAACAGCGTAGGACAGCGGGTGGGACGGTGGGGACGTACACTAAGTGTCCCACACTGGTTAATCTGATTTGCAACGAAAGATGCACTAACCCTATGCAGGATATCTCACGGAGGATTGATTGAATGAAATATAAATGCTTAGTATTAGACCACGATGATACGGCTGTTAAAAGTACACCTGACATACATTATCCTTCCTTTGTGAAGGCTTTAAAATCATTAAGACCTGAAATTGAGTTAAGTCTTAATGATTTTGTTAATTATTGTTTTGCTCCGGGTTTTTCGGGGCTTTGCAAGGACGTATTGAAATTCAGCGATGTAGAGCAGCAGTATCAGTATAAGATTTGGAAGGATTATGTTAATGAAAATTCTCCGGATTTTTATCCCGGTTTTCCTGAGTTAATCAAGGAATATAAAAAATCAGGTGGAATAATATGTGTTGTATCACATTCGGAAAGCGAGCAAATAACAAGGGATTATACTTTGCATTGCGGTCTTAAACCTGATTTGATTTTTGGATGGGAACTTGATGAGCATCAAAGAAAACCAAATTCTTATCCAATTATTGAAATTATGAAAAGGTTTAATTTAAACAATACGGAAATGCTTGTTTTGGATGATTCAAAGCCGGGACTTGACATGGCGAGAAGCTGCAATATAGTGTTTGCAGCAGCAGGATGGTCTCACTCAGTTCTTGAAATAGAAGAGCATATGAGAATTAATTCAGATTATTATTTTTCAACAGTAGACGAATTTAAAGAATTCATACTTGACCTGTAACCTTGATGTCTGAAACATCTTCAACGTGGTCCTACAGCGCGGCAGGAAATTTATACCCGGCATCTTTTAATTTCGGACTTTTTGTTGATAGGGAAAATATTATTTGATATACTGATTGATGAAGATAATTGTGATTTATGAAAGGTGGAGGAAATATGTCCGATGAAAAATTATTACTCTCAAACCTTAACACCATTGAAGCAGAAATAATTATTGCAAAACTAAAATCATATGGAATACCTGTGTTAAAAAAATCAAAAGGTCCCGGCGAACTTATGGAAATATATACAGGCGCAAACATGTATGGAATAGATGTTTACGTACCTTCAGACATGGCTGAATTGGCAGAAGAACTATTAAAACCGGATGATGAACAGGAATAGTAAAGGAATGAAAATATAATGAATAAAAATATAATGAATAAAACATGGATATGGTTGTTATTAATAGCTTTTTTATGCATATTGTTGATATATGTAGCAAAAAAGAAAACCAAATGGTTCGGTTTGATGCTTTCTATATTATTCTTTGTTGTTTCAATTTTTATAGTTGTATATTCTAAAAGTATGACATCATCATACTTGATATTATTCGGTATTTTCATAATTGCAAATATTCCAACAGTAATACAATTAATTATATTTTTTAAATACCGCGAAAAGTAGAATTTAGAGTTTTG
>DNNJ01000293.1:0-2718 GCA_003487955.1 Clostridiales bacterium
TTTTCGTTCATTTATTCACCTGTATGTTTTTTATCTACAAATATTCTATCATTAAATAGATAATGGTCAACTCATTTCTATAGAGTGCATTAAATCTCTTACTACATCTCATTTCTTATTTGTATTACTATTAGCGGCTTGATTATTTGTGTTTTTTGGTTTATTTAAATCACAGCAATCGAGCCTGCTGTCCCCAAAATTTTTTTCATTCTCCTTAGCTAATCTGTCAAGCCAGTTTTTAATAAATTTAAACATTAATACCACTCCTTTTGTTTGTATAATTTTTTATAGAAAGCTTTATTTAAAGTTTACAATAGAATTGTGAAGAACCTATGAAGCAAATTATTATGGTTTCTTCATAATTTCTCCACAAGTTTTTTGTATTATTATTTTAAACTTATTAATTTATTTTTACAATTATCCCTCGTAAAAAATTTGAACAAAAAAATAAGACCTCCCTCGGTCTTATTTTTTGTATAAAACTTTTACTGCCAAAAATTCATTTTTTTGAATTACAATATAATCTTAATTAATCTCCATAAAATCTTCACAAAATTTTACTATAATTATTTCTAGTTTAATAATTTTGAAAGGAAATTAAATTATGAAGAACAATCAAAAAAACAAAGGTAAAGCTTCCAAGAAAAATTCTAATGTAATTCTTAAAATTACAACTATTATAATAATAAGCATAGCAGCATTCACTTTTTTTAATTCTAAAAATGATGAAACCAGCTTAGCAGAGCAATCAAAACCATCAGCAATTTCTGTTACAGATGAAAATGGAGATATGGTAATTCCAAAGGCTGATATTACTGAAACAGCCAAATTCTATGAATATGATGAACTTGAAACATACATGGAAGTTTTGGCTGTTAAAGCATCGGATGGCACTATAAGAACAGCATTTAATACATGTCAGGTATGCTATGCTTCAGGAAGGGGATACTACGTACAAGAAGACGATGTTCTGATTTGTCAAAACTGTGGAAACAGATTTAAAATGGATGATGTTGAAGTAGCAAGAGGTGGATGTAACCCGGTTCCCGTATTTGAAGAATGGAAAACAGAAACTGACTCTACAATTACAATTCCTAAGGATTTATTTGCAGAAGCTGAAGGTATTTTTGCAAATTGGAAAAATTAACATGGATATAAATTATGGACATTTTATATGAACAAAAAATAATTAAACTACATGGAGTCACATGCACAGCCTGTGAAAATAAAATTGAAAAAGCATTAAAACAGCTTGATGGAATAATAAATGCTAAAGTAAGCTATTCTTTATCAACAGCGGATATTATTTATAATTCAAATGAAATAAAATTAAATTCTATCTATAATACAATCAGGGAAACAGGTTATGATGTTATACTTGAGGATGATGACATAGAAGAAGAGTCGTCTGTTACCACTACACTATTAATTGGTCTTATAATTGTTGGTCTCTATGTAATCATTAATAACACTGTTGGCTTTAATTTTTTCCCGCAGATAACACAGAGTATGGGTTATGGAATGTTGTTCATAGCAGGACTTTTTACATCTGTCCACTGTATAGCTATGTGCGGCGGAATAAATTTATCCCAATGTGCGGGTTGTAATGATTGTGAAAACAATATATACAGTAAGCTTAAGCCAAGTTTCTTATATAACTTTGGACGAGTGACATCTTACACAATTTTAGGCGGGGCAGTTGGAGCCCTTGGTTCGGTTTTCAGTATTTCTCTTAAGGGTAAAGCGTTAATATCTCTAATAGCAGGATTATTCATGATTATCATGGGTATTAACATGTTAGGATTAACATCAAAATTAAGAAAAATAATGCCGCGTCTTCCAAAGACTTTAACCAATAAAATTGATAGTAAGAAAAATATCAATAGACCATTTATTGTGGGTTTGCTCAATGGCTTTATGCCTTGCGGACCATTACAGGCAATGCAGCTTTATGCTCTTGGAACAGGCAGCTTTTTAACAGGAGCATTTTCAATGTTTATTTTCAGCATTGGAACCGTGCCTATAATGTTTGCTTTTGGAGTATTCAGCACAATACTAAGCTTAAAATTCACTAAACAAATGATGAAGGTCAGTGCTATATTGGTTGTCATTTTAGGTGTTGTTATGGGAAACAGAGGTTTTTCATTAGCAGGAATCAATATTGCTGATACTGTTTTGTCACCATTGGGAATAAGTTTAAACCAAGACGGAAAATTTGTTAATGCTGTTATTAAAGACAGCGCTCAAACAGTAACTACTAAAATAGAACCCGGAAGATACCAACCAATTACCGTTTATGCCGGAGTCCCTCTAAAGTGGACTGTTTTTGCTGACAAGGGCACGTTAAACGGCTGCAACAATGAAATTATTATACCCCAATATGGTATACGGAAAAAATTAGAGCTTGGAGAAAATATAATTGAATTTACTCCAATACAAGCCGGTACTATCACTTACACTTGCTGGATGGGCATGATTAACAGCACAATTAAAGTACAATAAGAAACTCCCATGTAATTTCAATATTACATGGGAGCTTATAGTATACAATGGCATTAGCTCCTCTCAGTATTAATTCAATTAATATCATTTAATTTTTAAAAGCTTGGCATTTAATTATAATCATTATTATTTTTTTGATTATCCATGAAATATAACCTCGTTTCTTCATACTAATTAAATGTATAATACCCTTTACAGAATTATTTAAGCAAAATT
>DNNJ01000293.1:3012-4492 GCA_003487955.1 Clostridiales bacterium
AAAGTGTAAACACTATATTAATAAATATGGGTTTTCTATTATGTCTTCGATTCCTTTCAGGAACTTGGCAGACAATGCTCCATCTACTAAGCTGTGGTCTGTGGTTAAACTCAAATTCATCATAGGTCTTATTGTTATTTCTTTATTTATGACTACAGGCTTATCTGTAATTGTGCACTTACTTTGTCAATTCACCAAATACCTATTTGCCGCCATTTATTAGCAATTGTTCTATTTCAGGACAATATAACAATTTTCATTACTTTCACAAGTTAAAAAACAGCTGAACCCCTATTTTAAAATTCAGCTGATATTGATGTTATTTATTTTGGCATGTGTATTGCATTGTTGTGAATCGCATGAGCCGCTTCATGGAGGGCTTCCGCCACTGTGGGGTGAGCGTGTATGGTTGATGTGATTTCATCTATCGTTGCCTCTAATCTCAAGGCAAGGGCTCCCTCCACAATAAGCTCCGTTGCTGTTGGTCCTGATATGTGCAGCCCCAATACTTCTCCTGTTGCATTGTCGGTTACATATTTTACCAAACCCTGCTGCTCTCCTTCAATCATTGCCTTTCCGTTTATACTCATTGGAAATAAGCCGACTTTTACATCGTATCCTTTTTGTCTTGCCTGCTCTTCGGTGAGTCCAATTCCTGCAAGTTCAGGCTTCGTATATACACAGTATGGAATCGTGTTGAAATCAATATTGGGTTTTAAGTTCATTATTGATTCAACCGCAACTATCCCTTCTGATGAAGCTGTATGGGCAAGCATAACTCCTGCTGTTGCATCTCCTATAGCATATATATTTGGTACATTGGTCTGCATATTTTTATTTACGGCTACTGCTCCTCTGTTTGTTGCAACACCTGCATTTTCCAATGCCAAATTATCTGTAACCGGCTTTCTGCCTATTGATAAAAGAACCTTCCCGGCACTGAATGACTGCTCCTTGCCGTCTGACTGCGTATTTACAATCAATCCTTCTTCCGATTTGGAAATTGAAACCACCTTTGTATCTGTATGAATATCTACACCGCTATTTTCGAATTTAAATACTAAAGTGGAAACAACGTCCTGGTCCATATTTGCTATTATATTTGGCAGCATTTCAATTATTGTAACCTTACATCCCGCTGCACTGAATACTTCTGCAAATTCAGAACCGATTACGCCACCTCCTATAATAACCATGGAGCTTGGAATTTCTGTAAGGTTCAATGCTTCATCACTTGTGATAACTCCGGGAAGCTCTACTCCCGGTATGGGAATAACAACAGGTTTTGAGCCGGTTGCAATTATTGCATAATCAAAATCGACTATTGTTTCAGAGCCGTCTATCTCTTTGACTTTTAATTGGTTTTTGTTTAAAAAGCTTCCTTCTCCATTTATTTTTACAACATGATTGTTTATTAACAGGTTTTCAACTCCTTTAACCTGCTTGTTAACAATTTCTGTTTTTCTTCTTTGAGTTTCTG
>DNNJ01000293.1:4751-4943 GCA_003487955.1 Clostridiales bacterium
GTGGGTATGCATCCTTTATTCAGGCATGTTCCTCCTACCTGTTCTTTTTCTATTAATATTACTTCCGCATTCAGCTGTGCTGCCCTTATAGCGGCTGTATAACCGCCGGGACCGCCGCCTATGATTGCTATCTTCATGAAAACCTCCTTCATATAATATTATATTGTTTTATTTTTTTATATAAGGTATTTC
>DNNJ01000293.1:5186-9559 GCA_003487955.1 Clostridiales bacterium
GTTAATAAAAGTAATGATTCCATCCATATTAATAGATAACATTCCATCGGAAGATGCATTAACTAAAAGCTCATAAAATTTCATCCGGCTTTCTATTTTATTAAATAATGGATCGTTTCTTAAAGAATCATCTGTTTGCTCATTTTTATTTATCAAATTGTTTTTCATATTATACTCCATAATAAGACTTTTATGCTGCTCCTTTCCGGCTACCCGCTAGCGCTATTTACATAGTTGCAATTTCTATGCCAAAATAAATAAGAACTGCAATTTGATTATTTTGTTCTTAAATCTAGGGGGGCTAAATATTTCTTGGTTGTAATTGTTTATTTCTTGAACAATATAAATGCTCAATTTTTTTGCAGTGCGAAATAATTTAACGCAAGCGTAGTCCAACGTAATTATAGCATAAATTATTATATCAAAAGATTAATTATTCTGCATTTCTTGAACTATTTTAATCATTGTTTCGTCTAATAGTAAGTGATATAATTAATATATGAAAGCATTGGAGGGGAAAAAATGAGAAAATTATTATGGTTAATTTTAATTTTATGCATTATATTGTCATCATGCAAGAAGCCGGAAAATGCAACACCTGTAGCAGAACCTTCGCCGACCGCAAAGGCTGACGATAAATATGAATTAGTTGCACTTAACTCCGATAAACAAGGAATTGATAATACAACTGTTTTTCAGCTGACTTCAAAGGAAGAAATAAACAATAATTTTATTAAGAATAATATGCAAATGATTCCTGCCGAAGAATATAAAATAGAGAAATTATCATCAACAGTACATAACATTATTCCTCTTGCAGAACTGCAGGACGACCATATCTACCAAATCAAGATAAACGATGAAGAATATAATTATTCCTGGGCTTTTCAAACAAAGAAAAAATTTGAAGTGGATAGTACGCTTCCTACAGATAACAGCAGCTTTGTACCGTCAAATTCCGGAATTGAAATATATTTTACCCTTAGCAATTTGGGCGAAATTGATGATTTCTTTGAAATTAAACCTCATGTTGAAGGGAAGTTTATTTATAAGGATAATACTGCTATTTTCGTTCCTGAAGAATTAGAGAAAAATATTCAATATACAGTAACTATAAAAAAAGGATATGGTTTGAAGGATAGCGAAAATAAGCTTGAAGAGGATTACATTTTTACTTTTAATACTAAAATAGAAAAATACTCTCAAATATATTTTGATGCTCCATTGACAAATATCTTTGTGGATAATATAAAAATAATTGAAGCATATGTGAATGATGAAAATACTGAATTTGACGTTAATATTTATCAGTATGCCAATGCTGATTACTTTGCTGAAAATATAAAGGACTTTGCTGATACAGGCAAGTTTTTGCAGGATAAAAATATTGAAAATATAGAAGGAATTAATAGAACAAACAATTTAAAACAAAAACCTATCATAGTCTATAAATATAACAGCCCAAAGGCATTGTTTGAACTGCCTGAATTGACAAAAGGCTATTATTTGTTAGAGTTTATCAGTGATGATGAGGTAAATTATCATTTTCTGCAAATTAATGATATGTTAATATACAATGCATTTTTTGATAATGAAATATTCGTTTTTGCTGCAGACGGTAAAAACAGCCGAGGTATAGTAGATGCAGCCGTTGTTTTAAACGGCGAGCATTTGGGTTTTACCGATAACAGCGGTACGCTTATAATTGATAAGGATACATCCGTTTATGATAATAAAACAATTCTTATGAGGGTTGAAGCAAAAGGTTTCAGTGATTTCATATATACAGACAGCTTATATTACTACAGTTATTATTACAGGAGTCAATATGAAGCATATAAATATTTGCGATATATTGATACAGACAGACCGGTATATTTACCTACAGATACAATCAATGTGTGGGGATTTGCAAGGCATAAGGATGATAAATCCCTTAACCGGGTCAGAGTAGAGCTGGTGGAATCAGATACAAACTTAGTTCTTGAAGAAAAGACTGTTGATTTAACAGACATAGGCACCTACTATACAGAATTTCATATTAATAATGCAACCTCAACAGGCTGCATAATAAATGTATATGATAATGAGCTAAAAATATCCTCAAAATATATATCCATAGGAAAATATACAAAGCCTCTTTTCACAGTAAGCGGAGAATTTGATAAAAAATTTGTTTACAGCGGTGAAAGTATAAATTATAAGGTTAATGCCAATTTCTTTGACGGTAATCCCCTGCCCGGATTAGAGCTTAAATTTGGCGGCTTTCCAACCAACTACAGTGGAAGTATAAATTACGGACAAATGGATTCAACCGTTAAGCTAAATGATAAGGGAGAAACAGTAATAAACGTAAATACAAATATAAACAGTGACAGCTGGAGACCTGTTTCTATAAGAACAACCCTTTGGAATGCTAAAGCAGAGGATAAATCCGTTGGGGTAATGGATACATTTGAAATTTTCCCTAGACGCAATATGATTGAAATTAAGACAGGTGATATGAATAAACCTGAATCAGTAGATATTCTGCTCCATGAATTAGACAATTCCAAATATAAAACTGATGATTACAAAGGTTATGAAGATTTAAGAGGCAAGCCTCTAAGCGATATTATCAATGTAGAAATTGTTGAGTCTTATTACGAAAAAGTTAAAAAAGGCGAGCATTACGATTATATAAATAAGGTTAATGTTATTGATTATGAGTATAACCGCATTTTAAATACAGTATACAGTGAACATATAAGCACAATAGACGGAGCTGCAAATATCCAGATTCCGAATTTTAATCCTGAAAGAAGCTATAAAGTTATAGTTTTTTATGAAGATGAAGATGGTATGTTAATAGAAGAAACATACGCAGGCGGTTACCGTTACTATTATGAGAAATTATATTACTATTTGGAAAGAGCGGTAGATAAAGATAATTACAGATTAAATGATGAAATTGCTCTTAAGCTGAAATATAATGACGAAGATGTAGTAAACACTGAAAATGATAATTTAATTGTATTGCTAATGAGAAACGGACTGATCGATTGGACATCAACAGACAGTACAACCGCAGAATTAACATTTAAAGAAGACTATATTCCTAATGTTATGGTTAACAGCGTATATATCAAAAATGGATACATCTACCCTGTAGAAGTTCTTTACTCTTTATACTATGATACAACAGAAAGACAAATACACTTTGATGTAACAACAGACAAGGAAAAATACAAGCCCGGAGAAGAGGTTGTATTAAATATTAAAACGAAGGATGAAAATAATGCCCCCATTATGGCAGATGTAAATATATCTGTTGTTGATGAAGCATATTTTGCAATATTTGAAAAGAATGTGGATACATTAAGCTCTTTATATCAATATACATGGAATACGGGATTGCGTAAATCTTACCTGTCAAATGACGATTTAAGCATGGATAACGGTTCAGGTGCTGAAAGAGGCGGCGGCGGTGATAACTATACTGATTTCAGGGATGAATTTAAGGATACAAATGTATTTAGAACAATAAAAACCGATAAGAACGGCAATGGGGAATTAAAGTTTAAATTGGCAGATAATTTAACATCCTGGAGAATAACATATCAAGGAATTTCAGATAAAAGGTTTGCAGGAAGCGGTGCAAAAAATATTACTGTCAGTCTGCCGTTTTTCGTAGATTTAATAATGAGTGACGAATATCTTAAGGATGATAAAATATCTGCTTCTTTAAGGGTATTCGGAACGGAAGCAAAAGAAGCAGAAGAAGTAAATTATGAAATTAAAATTAAAAATAAAGAAACGGGTAAAGAGAAAAAATATGAACAGACAGGTATAATAGGAGACTATACAAATATTTCATTTGACAAATTAAATGAAGGCATCTATGAAATTTCTGTTTATGCTACTTATAAGGAGCTTGAAGACGGTATAAAGGAAGAGTTCAATGTGGTTGATTCATTCGTTTATTTTAACAATACCACATATTGTAAACTATCGGAAGATACGGTCCTCAATAAAGTGTATTCAAATCCTGTAATTACGTTGTTTAATGAAAGCCGCTCTGACTTTTACAACAGTATGGAAAGTATTTTATCAGGCTATGGTAAAAGGATTGACCAGACAGTATGCTCAATGTTGGCAGCTAAATATATCAATAATTATTTTAAAACAGCTTTACCTTTCAATGAGGATGATTTGATTAATGAAATCAACAGATATGAAATCGAAACAATCGGAGGATACAGCCTTTTCACATATTCAAATACAGATGCGGAGATAACCGCCAAGCTTATGAACTTAGTAGATAATGAATATTTAAGGCTTAAGTCTAAAACATACTTTAAAAATATATTACAAAATCCCGATTACAGCTCTAA
>DNNJ01000188.1 GCA_003487955.1 Clostridiales bacterium
TATTTATAAAATAAGTTTACTTTTAGCTTATTCTTTGTAGCCATCATTGATATGTAAATCTACAACCATTGCAATCACTGTATGAAAATAAGTTTACTTTCCGGTGCCTGGCACCTGCATTATGGCTATTGATGAAAGCAAAATGATAATTCCAAGCACATTTATGAAATTCAGGTTTTCTTTGAATACTATAACTCCAATGAGTGTAGCAACTACTATCTCTACTGATGCAATTACGGGAACTTTTGATATTTCTAATCTCTTTCTCAGTCCTCCCATATAGAGTGAATATGATCCTACGGTTGGTATGAGACCATAACCTAATGCATAGAACCAAAATCTCAGTTCCGATACAGCTTTAATAGATTCCCAAGGCGAAGTAAATATGCCGATACTCAACCAACCAAACAAAAAGCTGTAAAATACAACTGTAAAGGGATGAATATCACCTGAGGTAATCTTTCCTATAATAGTCACCAAACTATATAAAAAACCCGCAGCTATACCAAAGAATATTCCTGCTGTTGATAATTTTAAATTTGACAGGTTCCCGCCTGTAACCATTAAAAAACATCCTGTAATATTTATAATCAAAGCAAAAATTTTGATTCTGCCTATTGATTCTTTAAAAAATATTCTTGACATAATGCATACAAAAACAGGTGCTGTGTATAAGAGTATGGATGCTGTAGCAACTCCCACACTGCCGATGCTTGTTATATAACAATAATTAAAAAGAGCCTGCGACAGTATACCTAACATAAAGCATTGGCTCAGTCCCCTTTTATCGATTTTGAACATGCTTAAGCCGCCCTTGTGAAGCATTATGGGGATGAGTATCAAAGCTCCCATAAACAATCTCATGAATGCTGTTAATGAGGTGTCTGCGCCGACGCTTCTCATCAAATTTACAAACAGCCCTATTGTGCCCCACAAGCATCCCGCTGCAAAAACCATAAGATAGCCGATGTTGTCGACGGAAATGAGCTGCTTTGTGAATTGAGTTATTTTGTTCATACACTATTCTCCGATATTTCAAGGTCAGGATCCATAGTCCCCGTCAGAATTTCAAGGTCCGTCAAGTACGGGGACATTCCTATAAAGCTTATCCACATAGGCTTACCCTACTTTATAGGTGTTTCCCCCATCCTATCAATAATATTTCTGAATTCATCTGTTACGCTGTAGCCTTGGAATTTTACTTTGTTGTATTTCTTGCTGAATTCATCGTAATATTTTTCTTTTACATATACCGTCTTGTTCTCAATATCATAATACAAATCAAAGTTGTATTCATTTTCAACTTTGAAAAACAATACTCTGTCTTTTGTAAAAACATCAGCTTCTATCCAGTAATAACCGTCATCCTTTGCAGGCAGTTCAGCCGCAGCCTCAGTTTTTTCAGACTTCAGCAGGTTTTCAAGTAAAATTTTCACATCGCTTACCTTGTCCATATCTTCTGACAGACTTCCGTCGAAGGTCATAAGTCTTTTTATATCTTCATGCTGATTGGTATATTTAATTCCTTTATTTTCATAAATGGTTGCATCAATTTTGGAAACAATGCTGATTGAACCGGCAATTTGAGTTATTTCCTGCTCCAATGCTTCTTCAACCTTTGAAATATACCTGTTTTTACTGAATATTTTCATTACAAGCAATATGATAATAACAAGCACTGCAATTAAAAGCGCTATTCGCCCGTAATTAATTCTTCTTCTCCTGCTGTACACCCTTTTCCTCCTGGCCATCTCACCACCCCATACCTTTTATTTCAAGGAGAGTCTTTATATTTTCCTTAAGCTCTTCAATAGTACCTTCGTTATTTATAACTTCATCGACCATAAATACTTTTTCTTCAATAGATATTTGGTTATCTATAATTTTTAGTACATCTTCAGGTTTTTTGTTTTCTCTGATGGCTCTTTCTTTAAGTCTTTTTCTTTGAGTTTCCTCGGAAACATATATCAGCCATATTTCGTCGTATATGGGCTCATGTATGTCTTTGGTTTCCAATGCCAGAGGAATGTCAAGAAATATTACGTTTTCTATACTTTTTTCAATACCTTCTTTTAATTTATCATATACATAGCCATGGACTAAATTATTGAGTTCATACAGCTTTTCCACATTATTGAAAACGATCTTTCCAAGTTTATGCCTGTCTATTATATCATTATTTAATATCTTTTTACCAAAATGAGCTATTATTTTGTAATACAGTTCACTTCCAATATTGTAACCTTCATGAACAATTTTATCCGAATCAAGAACCGTAAAACCTTGCTCCTTAATAATATCAACTGCAGTGGATTTTCCGGTTCCTATACTTCCGGTAATCACTATGACCTTAGGTCTATTTTGCTTCATACCAGCTACCGCCTATATTGATATCAGATTTTAAGGATACTTTAAAATCAACAACCACATTTTCCATTTCTTCCGTAAGGATTGTTTTTACTTCTTCTAGTTCATCTTTGTATGCTTCAACAATAAGTTCGTCATGAACCTGCAGTATAAGCCTTGATTTCATCTTATTATTCTTCAATCTGTTATAAACACCAACCATGGCTGCTTTTATAATATCGGCAGCAGTTCCTTGGACAGGAGTATTTAAGGCAATTCTTTCTCCAAATGAGCGGATGTTGAAATTACGGGATGATAGTTCGGGAATGTATCTTCTTCTGCCAAAATATGTGGTCACATAGCCGTCTCTTTTACCCTGCTCCACTATATTCTTCATGTATTTTTCTATATTTGAGTAATATTTCATGTAATTATCTATATATTTCTTTGCTTCTTTTCTTGGAATTTTTAAATCCCTTGCTAAGCCGTAATCGCTTATGCCGTACACGATTCCAAAGTTTACGGCTTTTGCTCTGCTTCTCATTTCGGGGGTTACATCGGATAATTTTACATGGAAAACCTGAGAAGCTGTCTTTGCATGAATATCTAAGCCCTGCTCAAAAGCATCTATTAAATTTTGCTCATCCGCCAAGTGAGATAATACTCTAAGCTCAATTTGTGAGTAGTCTGCATCGCAAAGTATATAATCATCCTCCGGCACAAATGCTTTCCTGAGCTCCCTTCCTTCTTCCGTGCGAGTGGGAATGTTTTGGAGATTTGGCTCCGTGCTTGATATCCTTCCGGTTGACGCAATTGTCTGATTAAATACGGAATGCACCCTGCCTGTATCCTTGTTTACTTCATTTTTCAGTCCTTCCACATAAGTGGAATTTAATTTAACCATTGATCTATATTCAATAATTTTATCGACTATTGCATGCTCTGAGCTTAATCTTTCAAGGACTTCAATATCAGTTGATATACCTGTCTTGGTTTTCTTGATTATTGGCAGGGCTAATTTATCAAATAAAATAACCGATAGCTGCTTTGGAGAATTAATGTTGAAGCTCTCGCCTGCAAGTTCATAAATGTCTTTTTCAAGCTCTGTGATTTTTTCTTGAAAATGAACTCCCAATTTATCAATAACGCTTATATCTACTTTAAAGCCCACAAATTCCATGTAAGCCAATACTTCAATCAACGGAAGCTCTATTTCATCATAAAGACAGGTCATTTTAAGCTCGTCTATATTTTTGGTTATTTGTTTCTGCGCTTTATTTACAGTGTTTAAATAATTGAAAATATATGCCTTTCTTTGTTCAAGGTCAATTTCTTTGAATGTTTTTCTTCTAACTCCGGTACCGAGAATTTGATTCTCGGAAGGAATCTCAACATTCAAAAATTCATAGGCAATCTTGTCCATTGAATAAGAGCTTTCTGAAGGATTTAAAAGGTACTTGCCTATTTCCGAATCAAACTCTATATTATTTATTTGAATATTGTTTTTCATCAAATAAATTATTTCATTTTTTAAACTATGTCCCCAGATTGCAATTTCTTTGCTTTCAAATATATTTGTTAAGCTGTCGAGAGATTTGTTTTCGTTTGCTTTTTCAAAATCTATATAATAAATATTTTCACCGTCTGAAATACCCAAGGCAAGAGCATTGCTCAGCAGTGCCCTTTCTCCGTCAAGCAAAAACTTAATTATTGCCTTCCGGCTTTTGCTGCTTATTTTTTTGATAATATCGATTAATTCTTTTTCTGAGTCGATATAAATAATGTCTACGATTTTAAATGTTTCAGCTCTGTCAGTATCAAACAATGATATTTGACTCTGCTCCTCAGCAGGTGTTGCTTCCACAAGACGCTTTTTAAACTGGCGGAATTCCAGTTCATCATATAATTCGGACAGCTTCTTAATATCAGGCTTGTGAACTCTGTATTCCTCAATATTAAATTCAATGGGAATGTCCGTAATAATACGCGCCAAAGTCTGACTCATATAGGCCTGCATTTTATCTGTTTCTAATTTTTCTTTTAGCTTTCCTTTGATGCTGTCAATATTATCATATATATTATCTAGGCTTTTATACTCCTGCATAAGCTTAAGAGCAGTTTTTTCGCCTACACCCGATACACCTGGTATGTTGTCGGAGGAATCTCCCATAAGAGCCTTTAAATCCACAAACTGCTCAGGTGTAAGCCCGTATTCTTCCTCCATGGAGTTTAAATTCATTTCTTCTGTATTGGTAATACCTTTTTTGGTTAATACAACTTTTACATTTTCATCTATGAGCTGAAGGTAGTCCTTGTCGCTGGTAACCAAGTATACATCTGCTCCTTGTTCCTTTGCAGCACATGCAAATGTGCCTGATACGTCATCTGCTTCAAAGCCTTCAATCTCTACACGTTTAATATTATGCACATCAAGAACATCCCTGATTAGCTGGAACTGCTGAACCAATTCATTCGGGGCTTTTTGACGATTTGCTTTGTAGTCTTTATATTTTTCGTGTCTGAATGTAGGTTTTTCAGGGTCAAAAGCAACACATAAATATTCAGGAGAATATGTATC